>CAZADJ010000039.1:10993-14058 GCA_964483845.1 uncultured Actinomycetota bacterium
CCGGACGGCCGGCTCAGCCGCCGGACGGGCCCTCGATGCCCTCGGCGACGGTGATGCGGACGTCGGACCGCGCGAGCGCCTTCCGCATCTCCTCGTCGAGCTCGTCGCGGCGAGCCTCGAGGCGTTCGATCTGGGCCCGGGCGCGTTCGACGTCGATCTCGCTGGCGTGCTCGGCGATGTTCGCGAGGACCACGAGCGTGTCGTCCCGGAAGAACATCACCCCCTCGTGGACCGCGAACACCTCCCAGGACCCATCCGGGAGCTTCAAGCGGACCGGAGCGATCTCCAGGGTGATCAGCGCCGGCTGGTGGCCCGGCAGGATGCCGATCTCGCCCTCCACCGAGCGCGCGTACACCTCGGCCGCCTCCCCGGAGTAGAGCTCCTTCTCCGCGGAGACGACGCTGACCTCCATGGTCTCCGCCATGGTCAGCGCCCCACCCGTGTCGCCGCTCGCGGGCCGGTCACGACGAGAGCTCCTTCGCCTGCGCCCTGACGTCGTCGAGTCCGCCGGCGTAGCTGAACGCCTGCTCCGGGTACTCATCGAGCTCACCGTCCACGAGCGCGCCGAACGCCTCGATCGTCTCCTCGATCGGGACGTAGACGCCCTTCATCCCGGTGAACTGCTCGGCGACGAAGAACGGCTGGCTGAAGAACTGCTCGATCTTGCGCGCGCGCTGGACGGTGAGCTTGTCCTCCTCGGAGAGCTCGTCGATCCCGAGGATCGCGATGATGTCCTGGAGGTCGCGGTAGCGCTGGAGGGTCTCCTGGACGCGGGTCGCGACGTCGTAGTGTTCGTCGCCGACGACGGCGGGCTCGAGGATGCGTGAGTTCGAGTCCAGCGGGTCGACCGCCGGGTAGATCCCGCGCTCGGCGATGTCACGGGACAGCACCGTCTGAGCGTCGAGGTGCGCGAACACCGTGTGTGGCGCCGGGTCGGTGATGTCGTCCGCGGGGACGTACACCGCCTGGAGCGAGGTGATCGAGCGGCCCTTGGTCGAGGTGATCCGGTCCTGGAGCTCGCCCATCTCGTTCGCCAGCGTCGGCTGGTAGCCGACCGCCGACGGCATCCGTCCGAGCAGCGTCGAGACCTCCTGTCCCGCCTGCACGAAGCGGAAGATGTTGTCGATGAACAGAAGCACGTCCTGGCGCATCTCGTCACGGAAGTACTCCGCCATCGTCAGTGCGGACAGCGCGACCCGGAGGCGCACGCCTGGAGGCTCGTCCATCTGCCCGAACACGAGCGCGGTCTTCTCGAGGACGCCTGCCTCCTCCATCTCGAGGTAGAGGTCGTTGCCCTCACGGGTGCGCTCACCGACCCCGGCGAACATGGACACGCCGCCGTGCTGCTCCGCGACGCGCGCGATCATCTCCTGGATGATGACGGTCTTGCCGACTCCGGCGCCGCCGAACATCCCGACCTTCCCGCCCTCGACGTAGGGCTCCATCAGATCGATCACCTTGATGCCGGTCTCGAACATCTGCGCCTGCGGCTCGAGGTCCTCGAAGGCCGGGGGATCACGGTGGATCGGCCAGCGCTCGTCGTAGCTGGTCTCGTCCTCGCTCACGTCGAGCGGCTCGCCGAGCACGTTGAACACGTGCCCGAGGACGCCTCGACCGACCGGCACGGTGATCGGACCGCCGGTGTTGACCACCTCCGTGCCGCGTACCACCCCGTCGGTCGGCTGCATCACGACCGCACGCACGATGTGGTGGCCGATGTGCTGGGCGACCTCGGCGGTCAGGACTTCCGTGCGCCCCGCCTCCTCCGCCGCGCGCTCGAAGGTCAGGGCGAAGTTGATCTCGGGCAGGTCCGCGCCCGGTGGGAACTCGACGTCCACCACGGGCCCGATGACCCGGACGATGCGTCCGGCGTCGTCGACGCGCTCGCCCTCAGGCGCACGCGCAGTCCCCTCCGCGTTCGCGGTCGACTCGGCCCCGGTGGACTCCTCCGGTGTCGACGGGCTGCCTCCCAAGGCTCCGGACGCCTCGCGCTCCGGGCGCTCCGCTCCGTTCGGCATGTGGTGACTCCTCTTGCGTCGTTGTCAGCGGTCGGAGGCCAGCGCCTCCGCGCCGCCGACGATCTCGGCGATCTCCTGGGTGATCTGGGCCTGGCGCGCCTGGTTCAGCTCACGGCTGAGGTCCTCGGCGAGCTCCTCGGCGTTCTCCGTCGCGGACTTCATCGCCCGCTGGCGCATGGCGTGCTCCGAGGCCGCCGACTCGAGCAAGCCGGACATCACCATCGCCTCGACGAACCGGGGGACGAGCCGCTCGAGGATCTCCTCGGGCTCCGGTTCGAAGACGAACTCTGCTGGGAGCTCCTCGCCACCGGCGAACTCCTCCGGATCGACGGGCAGGATCCGCAGCGCGTTCGGCTTCTGCACCAGCTGGGACTGGAAGTCCGTGTAGACGAGCCAGACCCGGTCGATCGTGTGCTCCCGGTAGTCGGTCATCAACCGTTCCGCGATCGGCTTCGCATCCTCGATGGTCGGCTGCTCGGTGAACCCGCTCCACGTCTCGGCGAACTCCCACCCCTGGAAGCGGAAGTAGCTCTGCCCCTTCTTGCCGACGACGTACAGCCGGACCTCGTGGCCCTCCGCGCGCTCGCGCGTGATCAACTCCTCGGCCCGACGGAAGACGTTCGCGTTGTACGCCCCGGCCAGGCCCCGGTCGGAGGTGTTCACGCAGATCGCGACGGTGCGCATCTCCTCGTGCGGGGCGAGCAGCGGGTGCTCGACGGCCTGCGTGGATGCCGCGAGTCCACGGATGATGTCGTGGATCATGCGCGCGTAGGGCACCGCCTCCTCGACCCTGCGCACGGCCCGGTTGATCCGTGACGCGGCGATCATCTCCATGGCACGGGTGATCTGCTGCGTCGACTTCACCGAACGGATCCGTCGTCGCAGCTGCCGCAGCTGGCCGGTGCTCGCCACTGGTCCTCGCTCTCCTCGTCAGGTCGTCTCGTCGCGTCGTCGGCCCGCGTCCCGCCTCAGCCGGGCTGATCCCCTCCCGCGGTCTGCTCGCCGCCCTCGCCCTCACCGCGCTCATCGTCATCCTCGTCCTCGCCG
>CAZADJ010000039.1:14158-15779 GCA_964483845.1 uncultured Actinomycetota bacterium
ACGCTCGGTCTCCTCCTCCTCGACCTCGGAAGGCTCGAAGCGCTCACGGAAGGCATCCACCGCCTCGACCAGGCGGTCCTCGACCTCGTCGAGCGTCGAGCTCGCCAGATCCTCGAGGAGGGTGGCGTGGCGGTCACGCATGTACTCGCGGAGTTCGTTCCCGAACCGCTTGATGTCGACCACGGGGATGTCGTCCATCTTGCCGTTCGCGACCGCCCAGATGGAGACGACCTGCTCGCCGACCGGCAGCGGCTGGAACTGCGGCTGCTTCAGCACCTCGACGACCCGCTCCCCACGGGCGAGCTGGCGCTGTGACGCCTGGTCCAGTTCCGATCCGAACTGCGCGAACGCCTCCAGCTCACGGTACTGGGCGAGGTCGAGGCGGACGCGTCCCGAGATCTTCTTCATCGTCGGCACCTGGGCGTCACCGCCCACCCGGGAGACCGAGATCCCCGCGTTCACCGCCGGTCGGACCCCCTGGTAGAAGAGGTCGGTCTCGAGGTAGATCTGACCGTCGGTGATCGAGATCACGTTCGTCGGGATGTAGGCGGAGACGTCGCCGGCCTTCGTCTCGACGATCGGCAGCGCGGTCAGCGACCCGCCGCCGTTCTCGTCGGACAGCTTCGCGGCGCGCTCGAGCAGCCGGCTGTGGAGGTAGAAGATGTCCCCCGGGTAGGCCTCCCGCCCCGGCGGACGGCGCAGTAGCAGCGAGATCTGCCGGTAGGCGTCCGCCTGCTTCGACAGGTCATCGTAGACGGCGAGCGCGTGCTGGCCCTCGTACATCCAGTGGTTGCCGATCGCGCAGCCGGCGTACGGTGCGATGTACTGGTACGCGGCCGGGCTGGACGCCGGCGCGTTCACCACGACCGTGTACTCCATCGCGTCGTGCTGCTCGAGCCGCTCGACCACCTCGGCGACGGTGGAGCCCTTCTGTCCGATGGCGACGTACACGCACTTCACCGCCTGGTCGGTGCCCCAGTAGCGACGCTGGTTGATGATCGTGTCCACCGCGATCGCGGTCTTGCCGGTCTGACGGTCGCCGATGATGAGCTCGCGCTGGCCCCGACCGATCGGGATCATGACGTCGATCGGCTTCAGGCCGGTCTGGAGCGGCTCCTTCACCGGCTGCCGGGCGATCACGCCGGGTGCCTGGACCTCCAGCGGCCGGCGTCCCGCGATCCGACCTTCCTCGAGGGGACCCTTGCCGTCGAGCGGACGCCCGAGCGGGTCGATCACCCGTCCGAGCACCGCGTCACCCACCGGGACGGACAGCACCTGCCCGGTGCGCGTGACGGTGTCGCCCTCCTCGACGGCCGCGTCGTCTCCCATGATCACGACGCCGATGTGGTCCGTGTCGAGGTTCATCGCGAGGCCGAAGAGGCCGTCGCCGAAGTCGAGGAGCTCGTTCGCCATCGTGGTCGGGAGACCGACGACCTGCGCGATGCCGTCGCTCGTCTCGGTGACGCGCCCGACCTGCTCACGGTCGACGTCCGTGTCGAGGTCCTCGACCAGCGAGCGCAGCGCCGAGGAGATGTCTTCGGGGCGGATCTCGAGGTCAGCCATCGCTCCCTGCCTTCATGTCGGATCGGATCGTCTCGTCTGTCCCGCGGTCGCTCGGGTC
>CAZADJ010000040.1:0-7359 GCA_964483845.1 uncultured Actinomycetota bacterium
GCTCGGGTGTCACCACCGTGAACGTGGTCGTGGTCGTCGACCTTCCCGTGAGCGGGGTCCGCCTACCCGCCGACCGCTGCTAGGATTGTCGACAATCCTACGTTCTCGTGCTCGGGGAGGGTGCGTGGGCCGAGCGAACCCGGTCGTCGTCATCGTCACCGCGCCCGGCGAGACGTCGCCCCCCGGGATCGACGCGATCCGCGAACGGGCCGACGTCCGGCTCGTCTCGGACCGCGACGGGTTGGAGCGGTCCCTGCCCGGCGCAGAGGTGATGCTGGTGCTCGACTTCCGCTCACCGATCGTCCGCGAGGCGTGGCCGAAGGCCAGTGACGTCGAGTGGGTGCACGCCGCGAGCGCCGGCGTCGACGTGATCGCCTTCCCGGACCTCGCGCACGACGAGAGCGTCACGGTGACCAACGCCCGCGGGGTCTTCGACCGGCCGATCGCCGAGTGGGTCGCCGGGGTCGCGCTGCTGTTCGCCAAGGACCTGCACACCACGCTCGCGCTGCAACGGGATCGCACGTGGCGCCACCGCGAGTCGGAGGTGCTCGCGGGCACCCGCGCGACGATCGTCGGCGCCGGAGGGATCGGCCGCGCGATCGCCCGGCAGCTCACCGCGCTCGGGATCGACGTGGAGGGCGTGGCCCGCAGCCCCCGCGACGACCCCGACCTCGGACGTGTCCACCCCGCCACGGATCTCCCCGGCGTGCTGTCCGACGCGGACTGGGTGGTGCTCGCCGTCCCACTCACCGCCGACACCCGCGGGATGATCGGCTCGCTCGAGCTCGCGGCGATGCGGCCGACCGCGCGGCTCATCAACGTCGCGCGCGGCGAGATCGTCGACCAGGCTGCTCTCGTCGAGGCGCTGCGCACCGGCGGCATCGCCGGCGCCGCGCTGGACGTCTTCGAGGAGGAGCCGCTGCCCGAGGACCACCCGCTGTGGGCGATGGACGAGGTCGTCGTCTCTCCGCACATGTCGGGCGACTTCGTCGGCTGGCGCGACACGCTCGCCGAGCAGTTCGTCGACAACCTCGACCGGTGGCGGGCTGGCGAGCCGCTCGAGAACGTCGTCGACCTGCGCCCCTACCTCACCGACGAGCACGAGGCGACGTGACCACCGGCACCGGAGCCCACGGAGACAGGAGCCGACCGTGACCGACGCGACGACCGCGCACCGCGAGGCCACCGAGCTCGTGGCCCTCTACCGGTCCGGGGAGGTGTCGCCCGTGGAGGCGACCGAGGCCGCGTTGGCGCGCATCGACGCCACCGACGGCGACGTCAACGCCTTCTGCTTCGTGGACGGCGACGCCGCCCTCGCCGACGCCCGCGCATCCGAGGAGCGCTACGCGGACGGGGAGCCCGCCGGGCTGCTCGACGGCGTGCCGGTCGGGCTGAAGGACGTCTTCCTCGCCCGCGACTGGCCGACCCTGAAGGGTTCGGCGACCGTCGACGAGACCGGCCCGTGGGAGGACGACGCGCCGGTCACCGCGGCACTGCGCCGGCACGGCGCCGTGCTCCTCGGGAAGACCACGACCCCCGAGATCGGCTGGAAGGCGGTGACCGACAGCCCCCGACACGGTGTCACCCGCAACCCCTGGGATCTCGACACGACGCCCGGCGGCTCGTCGGGCGGGACCGCCGCCGCGATCGCCCTCGGGGTCATGCCGCTCGCTCCCGGGACCGACGGGGGTGGATCGATCCGCATCCCGGGTAGCTTCTGCGGCCTCGTCGGGCTGAAGCCGACGTTCGGCACCGTGCCCTTCTGGCCGCCGAGCGCCTTCGGGACGCTGGCGCACACCGGCCCGCTCAGCCGTACCGTCACCGACACGGCCCTGCTCCTCGACGCCATCGCCGCCCCCGACCCGCGCGACCCGAACGCTCTGCCCGCACCCGACCGCAGCCACCGCGACGGGCTCGACGACGGCGTCGCCGGACTGCGGATCGCCTACAGCCCCGACCTCGGCTACCTCGACGTCGACCCGCAGGTCCGCGAGGCGAGCGACGCCGCGGCCCGGGTGTTCGCCGAGGACCTCGGGGCCGAGGTGGAGCAGGCCCACCCGGACGTCGACGACCCTCACGACATCTGGGCGACGCTGTGGTACGCGGGGGCGGCGAACGCGCTGCGTGACCTCGACGAGGAGCAGCGCGGCCGACTCGACCCGGGCCTCGCGGCGATCGTCGAGGAGGGCGAGGGCTACAGCGCGCTGGACTACCTGCTCGCCGAGAAGCGTCGCGGCGGGTTCGGGGTGAGCCTCGGGCGCTTCCACGCGACCTACGACCTGCTGCTCACCCCGACGGTCGCCGTCCCCCCGTTCGCCGCCGGCCGCGACGTCCCCGAGGGGTGGGGCGACGAGCGGTGGTCGACGTGGGCCGGCTTCAGTCTCCCGTTCAACCTCACCGGGCAGCCGGCGGCGACCGTGCCGTGCGGGTTCACCGACGACGGCCTGCCGATCGGCCTGCAGATCGCCGGGTGGAAGCACGCCGACCGGCTCGTGCTCCGCGCGGCCCGCGCCTACGAGCGGGCGAACCCACTCCACGACCGGCGCCCACCCGAGCGCTGGGCCGGGACCTGACCGCGACGTCCAGGAGGCGAGCATGACACGACCCGTCCTCATCGGCGGCGAGCCGACCACCACCGACGAGACCGTCCCGGTCACCGACCCCTACAGCGGCGAGACCGTCGACGAGGTGCCGCTCTGCGGCCCGACCGAGGTGGACGCCGCCTGCGCCGCGGCGGCGGAGACGCTCGCCGACGACGGCTGGCCGCAGCACGCCCGGGCGCGGACCCTGGAGCGCGCCGCCGAGCTGCTCCGGGGGCGGCTCGACACCTTCGCGCGCACCATCACGCGTGAGTCCGGCAAGCCGATCGCGACCGCGCGGGTCGAGGCGAGCCGCTGCGTCGACACGCTGACGTTCGCGGCGGTCGAGGCCCGGCGGCTCACCGGCGAGATGATCGCGAGCGACGCGTCCGAGTCCGGCGCCGGCAAGCTCGCTCTGGCGCTGCGCGTGCCCGTCGGCGTGGTCGCGGCGATCACCCCGTTCAACTTCCCGTTGAACCTCGTCGCGCACAAGCTCGCGCCGGCGATCGCCGCCGGCTGCCCGGTCGTGCTCAAACCCGCCCCGCAGACGCCGCTGTCGGGGATGGACCTCGTCGACCTCCTCATCGAGGCGGGGATGCCCGAACGCTGGATCTCGGTCGTCACCGACAGCGGGAAGCAGGCCGGCGAGCCGCTGGTCGAGCACGACGTCCCGGCGATGATCACCTTCACCGGGAGCGTGCCGGTCGGCTGGTCGATCGCGGCGGCCGCCCCGCGCAAGAAGGTGGCGCTCGAGCTCGGCTCGAGCTCGCCGCTGATCGTCGAGCCCGACGCGGACCTCGACCGCGTCGCCGGCAAGGTGAAGGTCGCCGGCTTCTCGCACGCGGGCCAGAGCTGCATCTCCGTCCAGCGCATCATCGTCCACGACGAGGTCCACGCCGCGCTGCGCGACCGGCTGCGCGACGCGGCGGAGTCGATCGTCGTCGGTGACCCCTCCGACGAGGCCACCGAGATGGGTCCGCTGATCGCGGACGACGCCACCGAGCGGGTCCTCGACTGGGTCGAGGAGGCGACCGCCCGCGGCGGGGGGCTCGTCTGCGGCGGGAAGGTCGAGGACGGCATCCTGCTGCCGACGATCGTGGACGGTCCCCCCCGCGACACCAACCTGTGCCGGGAGGAGGTGTTCGGCCCCGTCGCGGTGATCCTGACCTACCGGGAATTCGACGAGGCGCTCGCGCTCGCCGACGACACCGACCTCGGACTGCACGCGGGCCTGTTCACCAACGACCTCGCCAAGGCGCTCCGGGCGGTCCGCGAGCTCGACTTCGGCGGCGTGCTGGTGAACGAGGTGCCGACGTTCCGCGCCGACCAGCAGCCCTACGGCGGCGTCGGCGACGCCGGCAACACCCGCGAGGGCCCGGCGTACACGGTCCGCGAGATGACCGAGCTGCGCTTCGTCAGCTTCGAGCCGTGAGCCGGCCGTGACCACCCCGGGGGAGCACGGCGACGACCCGTGGCCGTCGGACGCCGCGCCGGCCCGCCGCGACGACCTCGCGGTCGTCCGGGTCGACGACGCGATCGTGGCCTACTCGCCGGCGCGACGCCGGACCTCCTGCCTCGACCCCCTGAGCGCGGCGGTCCTCGAGTGCCTGGACGGGTCGGTCACCCTGGCGGAGCTCGCAGACGACCTCGCAGAGGTGGTCGGCTCCGACCGGGCCGAGGCGCACGACTACCTCGGGCGCGCGGTCGAGGGGCTGCGCCACCTCGGCCTCCTCGCCGACGGTGACGGTGACCGGGGGATCCCCGCCGCCCCCGGTAGCCAGCCCCGCACCATCGCCGGCCTGGTCCCGGCGGCAGCCCCCGGCTGACCGGGCGAGCGCCGCTCCGTGCGGGCGGCGACGCTCCCACTGCGGGCGGGACGCTGGCTCGTCGGCGTCTCGCCGCGATCCCCCGAGCTGCGCCGGGCGCTCGCCGACGCGCTCGCCGCGCGGCTCGTCGACGGCGTCGAGGCGCCAGCGACCTACCGGCTGCGCACCTCGCCGGCGGACGGCAGCTACGTGCTGCGGCAGGGCTGCGCGACGCTGCTGCGCACCTCCTCCTTCGCTGCGACGCTCGCCGCGCTCGAGGACATCCTCCACCTGTACGACACGGAGTCGGCCGCCGTGCAGCTCGAGGCGGTCGGACTCGTCGGCGAGGGGGGCGCGCTGGTGGTCGACCCGGGGCTGCGCGGCCGCCTCGTCAACGCCCCGCAGCGCCTGGCGGCCCACGGGCTCACATCGCTCCCGACCCCGTACGTCGCCGTCGAGACCGGCGCCGGCACGCTGCTCGCCGGTCCGAACAGCGCCGACCCGGGGCCGCACCCGGTCGCGGTCTGGGCGTGGCGGGACCCTGGTCACGATCGGCGGTGGCCCTGGTCGACCGAGGTGGTGCGCCAGGCCAACGCCTCCGTCCGCAACCGCGACGAGATCGGCGCGCAGGCCACCCTCGAGACGCTCGCGGCCAGCGTTGAGGCTGCCCACGCCGTCGCGATCCCCGTGCCGCCCCCGGCCACCGAGGAACTGATCGAGCTGATCCTGGGTGGCACCGCCGGCGGCTGACGCGACCGGGGGACCGCGACCGGCCGCGATCTCCGGACAGGGGCGCTGGTGGCCGCTACCCGGCGGCCCGGGCGAGCGCGCCGGCGAGGATCTCGACCGCGTCGTCGACCTGCGCGCGGCTGATGACCAACGGGGGGATGAGCCGGACGACGTTGCCGTGCGGACCGCAGAGCAGCACCAGCGCTCCGCCCGCCTCTGTCTCGGTCAGCACGCGCTGGGCGAGGTCGCCGTCGGGACGGCCGTCGCCGTCGACCAGCTCGATGCCGACCATCAGACCGAGGCCGCGGATCTCGCCGACCGCGGGCTCGTCCCCGATCGCGTCGTCGAGCGTGTCGACCAGGTGGGCGCCGAGCTCGGCGGCGTTCGCCACGAGCCCCTCCTCCTCGACCACGTCGAGCGTCGCGATCGCCGCCGCGCAGGAGACCGCGTTGCCGCCGTACGTCCCGCCCTGCGACCCGGGCCGGGCCCGACCCATCAGCTCGGTCGACGCCGCCATCGCGGAGAGCGGGAACCCGCTCGCCAGCCCCTTCGCGGTGATCACCACGTCGGGGCGGACGTCGAAGTGCTCGTGCCCCCAGAACCGTCCGGTGCGACCGACACCGGTCTGGACCTCGTCGAGGACGAGGAGCATCCCGTGGGCGTCGCAGCGCTCGCGCAGCCCGCGCATGAAGCCCGGCGTCGCCGGGACGTAGCCGCCCTCGCCGAGCACCGGCTCGACGACGATCGCGGCGGTCTCGTCCGGGGCGGTCAGCGTGGCGAGGACGTGATCGAGCTCGGCCAGGCAGAAGCGGGTGGTCTCGTCGGCGTCCCAGCCGTAGCGGAACGGGTAGGGGAAGGGGGTGGTGAACACCCCACCCATCAAGGGCTGGAGACCGGCTCGCAACCCGGTCTTGGAGCTGGTGAGGGCGAGCGAGCCGACGGTGCGCCCGTGGAAGCCGCCGTGCATCGCGATGAGGTTGGTCCGCCCGGTCGCGTGGCGCGCGAGGCGGACCGCCGCCTCGACCGACTCGGTCCCGGCGCTGGCGTAGAAGAGCGCGTCGATCCCTTCGGGAAGCACGGCGCCGAGCCGCTCGGTCAGCTCCTCGAGGCGCGGGTGTCGGACGGTCGTGTACTGGCCGTGGATCAGTTCACCGACCTGCCGGCGGGCCGCCTCGACGACCTTCGGGTGGCAGTGACCCGTGGAGGTGACGCCGATCCCGGCGGTGAGGTCGAGGTAGGCGCGACCGTCGTCGTCGTACACGTGACAGCCCTCGCCGCGGACGGCGAGGACGTCGCTGGACTGCTTCAGGAGCGGCGAGAGGGCGGCCACGGAGCACCCCGAGGGATCGACACCGGTAGATTGTCGACAACCTACATACGGCCGCCGAGCGGTGGCAAGGTACGGTCCCCGGACGCGCCCGACGCGACCGCCGGTCCGGTCCGGACGACGGCCCGGCGCGGACCACGGGCGGGGGCCGGTCGAGCCCGGTCGGAGCGGAGGAGCAACGTGGCGCGCCACCTCGAGGTGCGGTTGGAGCGGCGGGACGTCGCCTGCGTCGCGCGGCTGCTGGATGACGAGGCGCCGCGCACCGCGGAGGCGGTGTGGCGGGCGGCACCCCTGTCCGGCGACGTCTTCCACGCGAAGTACGCGCGCAACGAGATCTACACCTTCGTCGAGCCGTTCGCCGATCCCGAGCCGGGTCTGGAGCACCCCACCATCACGCCGATCCCGGGGGACCTCTGCTACTTCTCGTTCGCCGCCGGACAACTACCCGCCTCCACGTACGGCTACGGCGAGGAAGAAGGAGCGGCCGGGGGCGAACGGGTCGTCGACCTCGCGCTGTTCTACGGGCGCAACAACCTGCTGCTGAACGCCGACGTCGGGTTCGTCCCCGGCAACGTCTTCGCGACCGTGGTCGAGGGGCTGGAGGAGATGGCCGCGGCGTGCAACGACGTCTGGCGCGCCGGCGCGGTCGGCGAGAAGCTCACCTTCCGCCGCGCGGAGCGACCCCGGTGAGCGCCGGGACGCCCGCGCGGCGCGGCCGCTTCCGTGAGGTCGACGCTCGCTTCGAGCTCCCGCTGCGAACCGGGATCGGGGTGGTCGTGCCGTTCGACTTCCGTCTCGACAACGAACTGTGGTACTGGGCCTCGGACGACGTGATCGTCCACGTCGCCCGCACCGCCTACATCGACAAGCCGGTCACGGTCGACTTCGCCGAGGAGCTCGCCCGGCCCGAGACGGTGAC
>CAZADJ010000040.1:7459-15687 GCA_964483845.1 uncultured Actinomycetota bacterium
ACAAGCCGGTCACGGTCGACTTCGCCGAGGAGCTCGCCCGGCCCGAGACGGTGACCGGCTCCTGCCTCAGCCTCACCGTCGCCCAGCCGGTCGTCACCGCCTACCTGTGCAACTCCGCGAGCTTCGTCGGGGGCCTGGCTGGCGAGGGTCGCCTGCGCGCGGCGATGGAGGAGGCCGGCACACCGGTCGCGCTGACCGCCAGCGGCGCGTTGCTCCACGCGCTGGATGCCCTCGGGGCCCGACGTCTGGCGATCGCCACCCCCTACGACCGCGATCTCGCCGGCCGGCTGGACGAATTCGTCACCGAGGCCGGCTACGAGGTCACCTCGACCGCGTACCTCGGGCTCAGCGGCGACATCTGGCGCGTGAACCACGCCACCGCCCGCGAGCTCGTGCGCACCGCGGTCGCCGACGACGAACCCGACGCGATCTTCCTCGCGTGCACGAACCTCCCGACCGCCGGGATCGTCGTGGACCTCGAGGAGGAGCTCGGCATCCCGGTCCTGAGCGCGAACCTCGTCACCATGTGGGCGGCGCAGCGCATCGCCGACGTGCGCCTGCCGGTGCGCCACGAGCGCATCTTCAAGCACGCCCGCGAGGCGCCGCTCCCGGTCGAGCCGCCGCTCGACCGCTCCGATCGGGTGACGGACGAGTGAGGGCCCGCCGGTGCGACGATGAGCACCGCCTCGACCACGTCCTCGGGCGCGGCGGCCGCGGCGAACGCCCACCGCAGCGCCCGCTCCGATGCCGGCGATCCGTCCAGGCCGACGACGAGGTGCATCTCAGCGCTCCAACACGGCTTCCAGGAACTGCTGGGTGCGCTCCCGCTCCGGCGACGTGAAGATCTTCTCCGGCGGCCCCTCCTCGTGGATCTTCCCCTCGAAGAGGAACAGGATGCGGCTGGAGACGTCGCGGGCGAAGCTCATCTCGTGGGTGACGATCAGCATGGAGATGTCGGTCTCCTCGGCGATCTCGCGCAGCACCCCGAGCACCTCGCCGACGAGCTCGGGGTCCAGCGCCGAGGTCACCTCGTCCAGCAGCAGCACCTTCGGGCGCATCGCGAGCGCGCGGGCGATCGCCACCCGCTGCTGCTGGCCGCCGGAGAGCTTCGCCGGGTAGGCGTCGGCCTTGTCGGGCAGGCCGACCTGCTCCAGCAGGTCGCGGGCACGCTCCTGGGCCTCGGACTTCTCGAGTCCGAGCACCTGGACCGGCGCCTCGATGAGGTTCTGCAGGACCGTCATGTGCGGGAAGAGGTTGAACTGCTGGAAGACCATCCCGATCTTGCCACGCACCTTGCGCAGGTGCTTCTCGTCGGCCGGGACCAGCTCACCGTTCCTCTCCATGTGCCACAGGGGGTCGCCGTCGACCCAGATGACGCCGGAGTCGATCTCCTCGAGGGTCATGAGGATGCGCAGGATGGTGGTCTTGCCCGAGCCGCTCGGCCCGATGATGGTGATGCGGTCACCCTGGTCCACGTCGAGGGTGAGGTCGTCGAGGACGACGAGGTCATCGAAGGACTTGGTGACGTTCTCGTAGCGGATGATCGGTTCGGCCACGGCTCCGTCTCCTTCGCGGGTCAGCGTGCGGTCGCGGGCATCAGATCCCCCCGACGGGCATCTCGGCGGCGCTGCCCCACCTGCGCTCGATCTGTCGGATCAGCAGCGCCGAGAGGTAGCTCAGCACGACGAAGAAGATCGCGGCGATGGTCAACGGCTCGACGTCCCGGAACGTGCGTGACCCGATCGCCCGCCCGGTGCCGAGCAGCTCGAGCACCCCGATCGCGAGCAGCTGCGGGGTGTCCTTGAACATGGAGATGATGTAGTTGCCCAGCGCCGGGACCACCGGGGGGACCGCCTGGGGCAGCACGATCCGCCGCCAGGTGTAGCCACGGCGGAAGTTCAGTGCGGTCGCCGCCTCCCACTGTCCCTTGGGGACCGCGTCGATGCCCGCCCGGTACACCTCGGAGGTGTAGGTCGCGTAGTGGATCCCGAGGACGAGCACGCCGGTGACGAACGCGGAGGCGCGGATCGGCGTGTACAGGGGGAGGATGAAGAAGATGAAGTACAGCTGGACGAGCAGCGGGGTGGAGCGCACGAACTCGATGAAACCGCCGATCGGGACCACGACCCAGCGCCGCTCCGACCGCCGTCCCACGGCGAGGAACAGCCCGAGGACCATCGCGAGGACGATGCCGACGAGGGTGGCCGAGATGGTGGTCTGCAACCCGCCGAGCATCTGGGGGAGGATCTCCCAGGCGAACTCCCACCGCCACACCTGCTGCGCGAGGACACCCACGGCTCAGGCCCTCCCGGCGGTGACGCGGCGTTCGAGCACCCGCGAGCCGACCGTCATCAGATAGGCCAGGACGAAGTAGCCGACGAGCAGCACGGTGAACACCGGCAGCAGCGCGTCGGGACCGAGGCGCGAGCGGATGAGCTGGCCCCGCCAGAGGAAGTCGGAGATGCCGACCAGCGAGACCAGCGCACTGGCCTTCAGCAGCTGGATCGTCAGCGCCGTGATCGGCGGGATCATCGGCCCGAGCGCCTGGGGCACGATGATGCGTCGCAGCCGCTGTCGGCGCGACAGGTTCAGCGCGGTCGCCGCCTCCCACTGACCGCGGGGCACCGCCTGCACCGCGCCCCGGACCACCTCGGCGTAGTAGCCGCCGATGTTCAGGCCGAGTGCGAGGATCGCCAGCGCCAGCTCCGACCAGCGCAAGCCGAACAGGATCGGGACGACGAACACGAACCAGAACATCAGCACCAGCGCCGACATCCCGCGGAAGAACTCCGTGTACGTGCGGCAGATCCCGCGGATGATGGTGAACCGGGACAGCATCCCGATCCCCGCGAACACCGAGATCACGCCGCCGATCAGGGCGGCGCCGACGGTGACGACGACGGTGATGACGAGTCCGTCGAGGAAGCGGGGCCAGTTGCCCAGCACCTCGACGAACATCCAACGGCCTCCTCACCCCGGCCGGACGACGTACGCGACGCTAGCGCCCGGCCGGCCTCTGGACCGGGACCCGTCGGCCCGGTCGGCCGAGCCCCGGCGCACGATCAGGGCGACTCGCCCTCGCAGAGCTCGTCGGCGGACTTGTCGACCGCGGCGTCGAGCTCCTCCTGGCCGAAGCCGAACTCCTCGACGATCGGGAGGAGTTCGCCGGCCTCCTGCATCTCCAGCAGGACGCGGTTGAACTCGTCGCGGAAGTCGGCGTCGCCGGCCCGGAACGCGTAGCCGCCGCAACCGAGCTCCTCCTCACCGTCGATCACCGGGACGAACGGTTCGACCATCTCGACCCCGCTGCGGTCACCGACGAGCCGGCGGACGGTGATGCTGGTCAGCGCGAACGCGTCGATGCGGTCACCGAGCAGGGCGTCGAGCAGCGCGCTGTCGGTGTCGAAGGTGCTGATCTGGTCGGAGCTGACACCGGAATCCTCGGCGTAGCCCTGCTCGACCGCTCCGGCCAGCACCCCGAGCCGAACGTCGGGGTTGTCAGCGACGGACTGGTAGTCGGTCAGTCCCTCCGGGTTGCCCTCCTGGACGGCGAAGGCCTGCGGGGCGCAGTAGTCGGGGTCGCTGAACAGGACCTCCGAGCAGCGCTCCGGGTTGATGAACATCCCCGCTGCGACGAGGTCGTAGCGACCGGCGTTCAGGCCGGGGATGAGCGAGCCGAACTCGGTCACCACCCCGGCGATGTCGTCGATCCCGAGCTCGGCGAGGACCGCCTTGGCGACCTCGGGGGCCTGACCGGTCGGGTTGCCGGCCTCGTCGGCGAACCCGTAGGGAGCCTCGTTCGCGAACCCGATGCGGATGAAGCCCTCCTCCTGGGCCCGCGCGAGGGTGTCCTCGTCACCGGTGCCGCACGCCGCGAGGAACGTGGGGCCCAGCAGCGCGGCCCCGCCGGCGAACGCGCCCCGGCGGAGGAGGTCGCGACGACTCATCGTGTTCGAACGTTCAGGCATGACTCCGACGCTCCTCGCTCGACACCAAAATCCGATCCCCACGACCGTCGCACGACCTTCTACGCCGGTCGTACGCGTACGCTACGCAGCAGCCGCGAAGATTGTCAACAATCCTACGGACCGACGGAGGTGCGTGTGACGAACCCGTCACCCCGGCGCCGCGTCCGGCTGGGGTTCCTCTACCCGGGGTTCGCGGCGGAGGACGACTACCCGCTGCTCGCCGACCGGGTCCGCCCACCGGTCGAGACGCACCTGGTTCACACCACCGTCGGTGAGGACGCCCACCGCATCGACGCCCTGCTCGATCTCGGCAGGACCGAACGGCTCGCGGCCGCAGCCGAGGAGCTGCGCGGCACCGGGATCGCCGCGGCGATGTGGGCGTGCACCTCGGGGAGCTTCGTCTTCGGCTGGGAGGGTGCCCGGCGGCAGGTCGACGGGCTCGCCACGGCGCTCGACGTACCGGTCTCGTCCACCTCCTTCGCCTTCGTGTCCGCCGCCGCCCATCTCGGGATCGATCGTGTCGCCGTCGCGGCGACCTACCCCGACGACGTCGCCGCCAGCCTCGTGGACTTCCTGGCTGCCGGCGCGGTCGACACCGTGCAGCTCGCGAGCCGGGGCATCGTCACCGCGGCCGAGGTGGGCACCCTCGGGCGCGACGACGTGATCGGTTTCGTCACCGCCAACGACCACCCCGAGGCCGAGGCCGTCGTCATCCCGGACACCGCGCTCCACACGGCGGCCTGGCTGGAGGACCTCGAGGAAGCGGTCGGCAAGCCCGTGCTCACCGCGAACCAGGTGACGGTCTGGGAGGCGGTACGGCTCGCGGGCCAGCCGGCCGTCGGCGACGGGCTCGGACGCCTCTTCACCTGAGCCGGTCACCCGGACCTGGAACGGGGACCTGATCCGCGTTCAGCCGCCACCGCCGAGAGCGCGCACGGCGTCGCGCAGGTGGGCCTCGACGAGCGCGACCGCGCCCGGGTCCCCGTCGGCAAGCGCGTCGCGCAGCAGCCGGTGCTCCTCGACGAGGTCCTCACGTAGCGGGTAGGCCGGCTCCAGTGCAGCCACGCACATCCGGGTCTCGACCAGGAGCGTGGAGAACATGCGCACCAGGCGCTTGCTGTTCGATGCGGCGACGATGGTCTCGTGGAAGCGCAGGTCCGCGTCGGCGACGTCGTCCCAGCGGTCGCCGGTCACCGCCTCCTGCATCTCGGCGATGAGATCGTCCAGCGCGCGGACGACGTCCTCGCGCTCCTCCCCCGGGCGTGCGACGACCGCTTCGACCGCGGTGCGCTCGATCACCCTCCGGGCCCGGTAGATGTCGGTGACGTCGCTCTCGTCGAGGACGGCGACGAACACCCCACGGTGCGGCTCGCTGCGGAGCAGCCCCTCCTGGATGAGTCGCTGCAGCGCCTCGCGCACCGGTCCGCGGCTCACCCCGAGCCGCTGCGCGAGCGACGCCTCGCCGAGCTGCGTGCCGGGCGTGAAGGTGCCGCGCATGATCCCGTCCCGGATCCGCCCGGCGATGATGGTCGCGGTCGTGGTCCGCGCGACCGGCTCGAGGTCGTCGACGATCACCACCGTCCCCTGCCGGCGGGCGTCACGATCCCGACGCGGGGACCGGCGGGCACCCCGCGCGGCCGCCCACGTTCCGATCGCCTCACGTGCGGCCCATCTCCCGGTCGCGTCCCGTTCGCACGGAACAGCGCGAACGTGGTTGATTGTAGACAATCTGCCGTGTCCCCGGGAGGGCTCGCCACCATGACGAACGCGCCCACCTTCGGCGAGGAGGAGTACGAGCAGCGGCTCGCCGCGACACGTCGGCTGATCGCCGCCCGGGACCTGGACGCGCTCCTCGTGTTCAGTCCGGAGAACATCTACTACCTGACCGGACTGAACCACCAGGGCTACTTCGCGTTCACGATGCTCGTCGTCACCCCCGACGACCCGCTCGTCCTCGTCACCCGATCGATGGAACGGGCCACGATCGTCGCCCAGGCACCGCGCGTCCAGCACGTCGGCTTCCGGGACGACGAGGAACCCGCGGACGCCGCGGTGCGGGCGGTGCGGGAGCGTGGCCTGGACACGAACCGGCTCGGGATCGAGCGGACGACGATGTTCCTGCCCATCTCGATCTACGTCGAGATGCGCGCCGATCTCGACGAGGTCGAGTTCGTGGACGGGTCCGACATCGTCGAGGGTCTCCGGGCCGTCAAGTCCCCGACCGAGATCGACTGCATCCGCAACGCCGCCGCCATCTCCGACCGCGCCGTGCGCGCGGGGATCGTCGCCGCCGGCGTCGGCATCAACGAACGCGAGGTCGCCGCCGCCATCTACCGCTCGATGGTCCTCGGCGGGAGCGAGTACCCGGGGTTCGCACCGCTGGTGCGCTCGACCGAGTTCCTCCTCCACGAGCACACGACCTGGCGCGACCGGGTGCTCACCCCCTCCGACGGGTTGTTCATGGAGCTGTCCGCCTCGGTGGAGCGCTACCACGCCCCGCTGACGCGGATGATCCACGTCGGCAGGGCACCGACCGGCGTGGAGCGTTCCGCGGAGATCGTCACCGGGGCGCTCGACGCGGTCCTCACCGCCGCCCGACCCGGCGCCACATCCGGACACGTGTACGACGCCTGGCAGCGGGCCGTCGACGAGGCGCTCGGTCACGACCGGTACCGACGGCACCACTGCGGCTACATGGTCGGGATCGGCTTCCCCCCGAGCTGGGTCGGGGGGAGCTCGGTCGTCGGTCTGCGATCGGGGAGCGTGCTCGAGCTGCAAGAGGGCATGGTCTTCCACGTGCTGTCCTGGCTGCTCGGCACCGAGCACCCCGACTACGGGGTCTCCGACACCGTGCTCGTCACCGAGAGCGGCGGGGAGCTCATCACCTCCACCGGTCGGGATCCGATCGTGATCCGCTGAGCCGGCTCGCGCTCAGCGCTTCGGGATGAGCGGCGTCACCGCCAGGGCACGGGGGTCGTGGAACCCGAAGGTGCTCCCCTCGTCGCGGTAGAGCTGCGCGTAACGCTGGACCTTCTCCCGGTCGAGTTCCACGCCGATACCCGGCCCGTCCGGCGGCGCCAGGTGCCCGTTCTCGTACGGGAGCGCGTCCACGCCGGTGAGGACGTCGTCGGCGAGGAAGGACCCGTACGCCTGGTTGGCGTGCAGGAAGTTGGGGGTGGACGCGATGACGTGCGCGCCGGCGTACGTCGCCACGCCGAGCTCCCCGAGGCTGTGCTTCAGCACCGGGATCCCGGCGGCCTCGCAGATACCCGCCGCTCGCTTCATGTTCAGCAGCCCGTTGTCCATCTGGTTGTCCACCGAGACGACGTCCGCCGCCCCCCTCTTCACCACGGCGAGCACGTCGTTGCGCGTCCACGAGGCCTCGTTCGCGAGCAGCGGGGTCTCGAGCCGCGAGCGCAGGTAGACCATCTCGTCGAGGTTGCGGCCAGAGATGGGCTGCTCCGCGAGTTCGAGGCCGTGGGGTTCCATCCGGCGGATGATGCGCAGCGCCGCGGACGTCGACCACGACTCGTTCGCGTCGATGCGGATCCGCGCGTCGGGCCCGGCGGCCTCGCGCACCGCCTCGACCAGGGCGATGTCCTCCTCCGGTTCCCCCCAGCCGACCTTCAGGTACAGGGTGCGGAAACCGCGGGCGACCGCCTCGGCGGCGTCGTTCGCGGTCCCCTCGACGTCGGTGCGCTTGAGGTACCAGAAGTACTCGACGCGGTCACGGACCCGCCCCCCGAACAGCGTGACGAGCGGCAGGTCGGCGACCTTGCCGACGATATCCCAGCACGCCATCTCCACCGCGGCGATCGCCGGGCTCGTCGCCCGGACGTGGTGCCAGGTACCGATCGCGTCGATGCGGTTCACGATGTGCTCGACGCGGCGGGGATCCTCGCCGAGCACGAGCGGCTCGAGCGAGGCGAACACCGCGAGCACGATCTCCGGGGTCGGGTAACCAGCGGCCTCGCCGATGCCGACGACGCCCTCGTCGGTCTCGACCTCCAAGAGCACGGCGGTGAGACCCCGACGGCCCCCGAACGCCCACCGCTCCTCGTCACGGAACGGGACCGCGACGACGGTGGTGCGCAACGCGGTGATGCGCATGCGGGTCCTCTGGGGGCGTCGACGAGCGACGGTACGTGCGGCCTCGGCGACCCGTCAACGGTCGCCGGCACCCCGCGGGACGTCGCCGCGGCCAGGGCGCTGCGCGCAGCCTCCTCGCTCAGCCGTGTCCGTGTCCGCGGTCCGGGTCGC
>CAZADJ010000041.1:0-15661 GCA_964483845.1 uncultured Actinomycetota bacterium
GTCAGGTGTCCGCCCCGGCGATCTCCAGGTAGTCGTCCAGCGCCTCGGGGTTCGCGAGCGCGCCCTCGCTCGCCACGTCCTCGAGCTCCGCGCCGGCGAGGAGCTTCTTCACCGGGACCTCGAGCTTCTTGCCCGACAGGGTGCGGGGCACGTCGCGCACCGCGTGGATCTCGTCGGGCACGTGTCGCGGCGAGAGCTGGTCGCGGATCCGACCCGAGAGCGTCGCGCGCAGCTCCTCATCCAGCTCGGTCCGGTCGGTGAGCGCGACGAACAGCACCAGGCGGCCGGCACCTCCCTCGTCGTCGTCGACGTGGACCACGAGCGAGTCACGGACCTCGGGCAGATCCTCGACCGCACGGTAGAACTCGCTCGTACCCATGCGCACGCCCCCACGGTTCAGGGTCGCGTCGGAACGTCCGGTGATGATGCAGGTACCGCGCTCGGTGATGCGGATCCAGTCGCCGTGGCGCCAGACGCCCGGGTAGTGCTCGAAGTACGCCTCCCGGTACCGGGAGCCGTCCTCGTCGCCCCAGAACGAGACCGGCATCGACGGCATCGGCTCGGTGATGACGAGCTCCCCGCGCTCACCGATCACCGACCGCCCCTGTTCGTCGAAGGCCTCCACCTTCGCGCCGAGACACCGGCCGGAGATCTCGCCGGCGTACACCGGGAGCAGCGGCGCCGCCGCGACGAACGCGGTGCAGACGTCGGTGCCGCCGCTGGCCGACGACAGGATCAGGTCGTCCCCGACCTCCTCGTACACCCAGGCGAAGCCTTCCGGCGGGAGCGGGGCGCCGGTCGAGCCGACGCCGTCGATGGCCGAGAGGTCGAGATCGCGGCCCGGGGTGAGGCCCTCCTTGCGGCAACCCATGATGTAGGGCGCCGAGACCCCGAAGTTGGTGATGCCGGTCTCGGCGGCCATCTCCCACAGGCGCATCAGGTCCGGGTGGCCGGGGTCGCCGTCGAACAGCACGATCGAGGAGCCGACCAGCAGCCCGGAGACGAGGTAGTTCCACATCATCCATCCGGTGGTGGAGAACCAGAAGAAGCGGTCGTCGTCGTCCAGGTCGTGGTGGAGGGAGAGCATCTTCATGTGCTCCAGCAGGATCCCGCCGTGGCCGTGGACGATCGCCTTCGGGATCCCGGTCGTGCCCGACGAGTACAGGATGTAGAGCGGGTGGTCGAAGGGCACCGCCGCGAAGGTGAGCTCCTCGCGCTCGGAGGTGAGCTCGTCCCAGGTGACGACGTCGGGGAACGCGGCCGCGTCGACCTCGTCGCGGAGGTAGGGAAGGACCACGGTCGACTCCAGGCCGGGGAGCGCCGCGCGGATCTCGGCGACCTCCGCCCTGCGGTCCACGGACTTGTCCCCGTACCGGTAGCCGTCGACCGTCAGGAGCACCTTCGGTTCGATCTGGCGCACCCGGTCCACCACGCTCTGGGTGCCGAACTCCGGGGCGCAGCTGGACCAGATCGCGCCGAGGCTCGCGCACGCGAGCAGGCCGACCAGCGCCTCGGGGACGTTCGGCAGGTAGGCCGCGACCCGGTCGCCCTCGCCGACGCCGAGGCGCCGCAGCCCCGCGGCCGCGCGCGCGACCCGGTCGGCGAGCTCGTCGGAGGTGAGCTCGTCGGTGCCCGGCCGTGTGTCGGAGCGAGCGACGACCGCGATGCGATCGCCTCGGCGTCGCAAGGCGTGCTCGGCGTAGTTGAGGCGGGCCCCCGGGAACCAGCTCGGGGCCGGCATCTTCGGATCGGCGAGAACCTGCTCGTACGGTTCGTGCGCGATGACGTCGAAGAAGTCCCAGACGGCCGTCCAGCACCCCTCGAGGTCCTCGACGGACCAGCGCCACAGCTCGTGGTAGTCGCGGGCGCCGACGCCGTGGTGGTCGCGGACGTACCGAAGGAAGCGACCCATCTCGGTCGTCTCGACCGCGTCGTCCGGTGGTGACCAGAGCAGCTCGCCTCCCTCCGCGCTCGGCGCGTTCGCGATCCGGTCGCTCGACACGGCTCCTCCTCGACGGTCCCGGGTCCACCGTGAAGGTAGTCCCGTCGTCCTCGGACCGTGCGTCCGACCGATCGGCCAGGTTGGCCGCCGGAAGCCTCGCCGCCGCAGCGACGTTGGACCGGTCGTGAGCACCGGTGCCAGCGACCGCGCAGGAGGCAGATCGTGGCGGATGTGATCGTCGTCGGAGACGGGCCGGCCGGGTTGTCGGCCGCGCTGTTCCTGGCCAAGAACGGCCACGGGGTGACGGTCCTGGGGCAGGACGAGACCGCGGTGCACTACGCGCACCTGCGCAACTACCTGGGGATCGCCGAGATCGACGGCACGGCGTTCCAGGAGGAGGCACGGCGACAGGTGACGGGGTTCGGAGCGGAGATCCGCGAGGCGGAGGTGACCGGCGTCACGGTCGACGGGGACGGGCTCCGCGTGTCGACCGCCGCGGGCGAGGAGCTCGAGGCGGACTACGTCGTGCTCGCGGGGGCGCGTCGCGGCGTGAAGCTGGCGGGGGCGGTGGGCGCGGAGGTGGTCGACGGTGCCGTCACCGTGGACGACCACCAGCGCACCACCGTCGATCGCCTGTACGCGGCGGGTCGCTCCGTTCGCCCCCACCGCAGCCAGGCGATCATCTCCGCGGGCGCCGGGGCGGTCGCGGCCGTCGACATCCTGTCGCGGGAGGCCGGGGAGGACGTGCACGACTGGGACACCCCCCCGGACGACGAGTGAGCGGGCCGCGCGCCGGTGTCAGGGCCCGGCCCCCCGGGTCCGTCGCGCGCGCGACAGGATCTCGTCCACGATGCTCCGGAGGCGTTCGTGGTGCGAGCCCCGCCAGTACACGCCGCCGCAGCCCACGCAGCGGACGAATCGGTCGTGCTCGTGGCGCGTGCGGGGTGGGAGCTGGTCGATGACGTCCGCCTTCTCCGCCGGGCGCAGCGAGGCGCCGCAGGCGAGGCAGCGTGTGAACGGCTCGGCCACACCAGCGAGCCCGAAGCGGCGGGCCACCTCGACCGCCTGCTCGACGGGATCGGCGGACCGGACCAGGTAGCCGTGCACGATCCGGGCACGCATCAGCAGGCCCCGGTCGCGGGTGAGCAAGGTGCGTCCGTCACCGGTGGCGAGCACGGCGAGCTCACGGTCGTCGCGGTCGTTGTCGTAGTCGGCGTCGATGCCGAGCAGGCGCAGGTGCCTGGCGAGCTTCCCGAGGTGCACGTCCAGGAGGAAGCGGTCCGGCGGGGGCTCGTCGGGCCGGACCTTCGAGATCGCATCGACCTCGACGCCGTGGAACACCGGGTAGACGCTGACCCGCTCGCTCTCGCCGAGGCGGTGGTCGAACCCCACGCTGACGCCGTCGACGAGCAGCAGATCGACCTCGGTGTGTGGGACGCCGAGCGACTCGACGAGATCCTTCACCGTCCGCGTGCCGGGGAACCCGAGCTCCACGATCCCGTGGCGGTCCGCCTCGCCGGCGAGCTGCGCGAGGTCCCCGTAGAGGCGCACCGTGACGCGAGGCATCGACCGTGACCGTAGAGCAGGGTGTGGTGGGTCGCCCCGGGACGGGTGGACGGGGCGGTAGCGTCGTCGCGATGACGTCGACGAACCTTCCGATCGAGCCCCAGCTGCCGGCGATCGTCGCGGCGCTCGGGGACCCGGGAGCGGTGGTGGTCGTGGCGCCACCCGGCGCCGGCAAGACCACCCGCGTCCCCATCGCGCTGCTCGACGAGCCGTGGACGACCGACGGGCGGCTGGTCGTGCTCGAGCCGCGACGTCTCGCGGCGCGGGCCTCCGCACGGCGGATGGCGCGGCTCCTCGGCGACGAGGTCGGTGGGGTCGTCGGCGTCGTGACCCGCGACGACCGTCGCGTGTCGTCGCGGACCCGGATCGAGGTCGTCACCGAGGGGGTGCTCGTCCGCCGGCTCCAGCGCGACCCCGGGCTCCCCGGGATCTGCGGTGTGCTGCTGGACGAGTTCCACGAGCGGAGCCTGGAGGCCGACCTCGCCCTGGCCCTGAGCGTCGAGGCCCGCGCGGCGCTCCGCGAGGACCTGCGCCTCGGCGTGATGTCGGCGACGCTCGCCGGCGAGCCGGTCGTCGACCTCATCGGGGACGCGGTGCTGGTCACCTCGGAGGGACGTGAGCACCCGGTCGAGACGCGCTACCTGCCGCGGCCCCGCCGGACCGCACGGATCGAGCCGGATGTGGTGGAGGCGGTCCGGACGGCGCTCGCCGACACCGACGCGGGCGACCTGCTCGTCTTCCTCCCGGGGGCCGGCGAGATCCGGCGCGTCGCGCGCGACCTCGGGGCCTCCGGGGTCGGGGGGCCGAGCCTGCTGGTCACCCCGCTGTACGGCGCGCTGCCGCCGGACGAGCAGGACCGGGCCCTCGACCCGGCGCCACCGGGGGTGCGCAAGGTCGTGCTCGCGACCGACATCGCCGAGACGAGCCTCACGATCGATGGCGTCCGGGTGGTGGTGGACTCCGGGCTGACCCGCGAGCCGCGGTTCGACCCGAACACGGGGATGTCACGGCTCGTCACGGTCCCTGTGTCGCGGGCCAGCGCCGATCAACGGCGCGGCCGCGCCGGCCGGACGGCGCCCGGCGTCTGCTACCGGCTGTGGTCCGAGGCGGAGCACCACGCGCTCGAGGCCTTCACGGCGCCCGCGATCGCGAAGGAGGACCTCACCGGGTTCGCGCTCGAGATCGCGGCGTGGGGAGCGGACGGCCCCGACGATCTCCGGCTGCTGGACCCGCCCCCGGCGCGTGCGTACGAGCGGGCCGTGGAGCTGCTGACGCAGCTCGATGCGCTCGATGAGCGGGGCGGCATCACCGACCACGGTCGCGAGGTCGCCGGGCTGCCGGTCCACCCACGGCTGGGGCACATGATCGTGCGGGCGTCGACGTTCGATCTCGCCGGCGTCGCCTGCGACCTCGCGGCCCTGATCGGCGACCGCGACGTGCTGATCACCAGCTGGGAGCACCCCTGCGCCGACGTCGGCGTTCGTCACGACCTGCTGCACGACCGCCGCGGACCACCCGGCGGGGTCGGCGTGCGACGCGGTGCGCTGCGGCGGGCGCGACAGCAGGCGCGCCGGCTCCGGCGGTCGGTCGGGTCCGGCAGCGAGCCGGGACCGTCCGGGCGCGCAGGGCTCGCGTTGGCTCCGGCCTTCCCCGACCGGATCGCCCAGCGCCGCTCGGGCCGGCGCGGCGACTTCCTCCTCAGCAACGGACGTGGCGCGACGCTCCCCGACGGTGATGCGCTGGCCGGCGAGGACCTGCTGGTGGTCGCCGACGTCGACGCCGGGACCGCGGAAGCGCGTGTGTACCTCGCCGCGGCGCTGAACCGAGACGAGCTCGAGCTCGCGCTGGGTGACGACCTCGAGGACGAGGAGGTGGTCGCGTGGGACCAGCGCGCCGGTGACGTCGTCGCCGAACGTCGGACCCGGCTCGGCGAGCTCGTGCTCGACCGGGTGCGCATCGACGCGGCGGGAGACGAGCGGACGGTGGCCGCGCTGCTCGACGGCGTCCGGCAGGAGGGTCTTCGGATCCTGCCGTGGACGCGGCGGGCCCACGAGCTGCGTGCCCGGATCCACTTCCTGCACCGGCACCTCGGCGGTGGGTGGCCGGACCTGTCCGACGAGGTGCTGCTCGGATCCCTCGAGTCGTGGCTGGGACCGTTCCTGCTCCGGGCCCGCCGGCGCGCCGACCTCGAGGACGTCCCGCTCGTCGACGCGCTGCGGGCACTCGTCCCGCCCGAGCTGCAGGGACGTCTCGACGAGCTCGCACCGACCCACCTCTCCGTCCCGAGCGGCTCGCGCATCCGGGTCGACTACGGGAGCCGGGACGTGCCGGTGCTGCCGGTGAGGGTCCAGGAGATGTTCGGCGCGCGCCGGACCCCGCGGGTCGCCGGCGGGGAGGTGCCGGTGCTGCTCCGCCTGCTCTCGCCGGCGCAGCGTCCGGTGCAGGTGACCGACGACCTGGCGGGCTTCTGGGAGCGGACCTACGGCGAGGTGCGCTCGGAGCTGCGTGGCCGCTACCCGAAGCACCACTGGCCCGAGGATCCGTACTCGGCCCGGCCGCGACGGGGAGTTCGGTGAGCACGCCGTCGCTCCCGTGCATCGCCCGCGCGCTCGAGCGCCACGAGCCACGGGTACTGGCCCGCCCGGATCGACGGTCAGCGGCGACCGCCCTGGTGCTCCATCCGGATGCGGGCGGTCGACTGCGGTTCGTGGCGGTCGAGCGCGTGCAGCGGGAGGGCGACCCCTGGGCCGGTCAGATGGCGCTGCCCGGCGGTCGCCGGGACCCGAGGGACGACTCCCTGCTGACGACCGCCCGCCGCGAGGCCCGGGAGGAGGTCGGGATCGACCTGCCGGATCCGATCGGGCGGCTGGACGACGTGGGATCGCGGCTCGGTGGGATCGTCGTCTCCACGTGGGTCTTCGCGATCGACGAGCCACCCGAGCTCGAGCTCCAGCGTCGGGAGATCGCCGCGGCGGTCCACATCCCGGTCGATCACCTGCGCTCGGAGCGCTCGGCGGCGACCCATCGCTACCTCGGCCTCATCCCACTCCCCGCCTACCGCTACGGCGACCGGATCATCTGGGGGCTCACGCACCGCACGCTCAAGGGGTTCCTGTCGGTCATGGCCGGATCCACGTGAAGGTCGTGTCGCGGGGACGTGGGGTGATCGGCGGTCGCCCCACCTCCCGCGGCGCTCCGCCCTCGATCCGGGCCGCCCCTGGGCGGAACGCACCCGGTGCGTCCTCAGGTTGAGCCGATGCCGTAGGCGCTGCGGCCGGGGCGCGTGACGAGCACGACGAGCGCGACGATCGCCGTCCCGAGCACCAGGTAGCTGATCCAGTTGCGTGCCGGTGAGCCGAGGATGACGGGGACGGCCAGACCGAACACGACGATGCCGGTCCACCACCCCCACGCGGCGGTGCGCAGCGCGCCGACCATGACGACGACGCAGGCGATGGTGGCGACCGCGAACATCGCGGGAACGAACGGGGGCACGTCGACGCCCTCCATCAGCGGCGGGAGCGAGATGTCGAGGTGCGCGACCGTCATCACGAGCGAGGCGAGGCCGGCGACCGCGGCGAGCACCGCGACCGCCGTGGCGGCGGGTGCGCGGGCGGTAGGTCCGCCGGTCCGCTCGGTCTCCTGCGGGATCTGAGACATGCCTGGCGCTCCTGCTCACGTCCGCGGGGCTCCAGGTTACCCGCGGGCCCCGGGCGGCTCCTCACACCGGATGGTCGTCAGGCCGTCCCGGTGGTGGATGGGGAGCGGATGGCGCACGTGGTCGAGACGCAGCGCCCACTCGAGGTCCGCAGCCAGGTACGGGCCGCCGGAACCCGCGAACCGGCGCCCGGCGGTCGAGCGGCGGACCCGCGCGAGGAACGGCGCGGGATCCGGGCGCCGCCCGGCGAGGCGAGCGGCGAGGTACTCGGCACAGGCACGGTCGTCGTCACCGTCGAGCTCGCCGTGGCGGCCGGTGATCACGAACGTGACCTGCCGGGGGGCGAGATCGGCGACGGCGGCGACCGTCGCCTCGGCGCAGACGAAGGACGCGGCGAAGGTCGCGTCCGCGCCGTCGACCGCGAGGACGGCGCCCCGGGTCCCGGCGGTGGTGCGCTGGATCAGCGGTCGTCCGGCGACGTCGGCCGCCACGATCTCGGTGGGGGAGTTGGACAGGTCGAAGCCGGGCGGTCGCGCACCGTCGACCTCGCCCATCGTGAGCGCGCCCGGCCACCGCCGCTTCAACCGGACGGCTTCCTCCACCCCGGCCACCAGCACGATCCGCTCCGCGCCGCCGTCCAGGGCGAGCGCCGCGGTCGTGAACGCTCGCAGCACGTCGATGACCACCACCGTCCCGCGGGCCTCGCTGGCCCGGTCGAGGGGGATCGCGGTCCACTCCACGCGTGCGCTCCCGGTCGTCCATCGATAGCTGTCTATACATGCTAGCCTGGGGACGTCCGCGGTCAGGAGGCACGGGGTGGAGACGACGACGATCGAGCCCTGCTGCGAGCCGGTCCTCGCCGCCCCGCTCGACGAGACCGCCGCGGCGGATCTCGCGGACTCGTTGAAGGTGCTCGCCGACCCGGTCCGCCTCCGTCTGCTCAGCCTCATCGCAGCCGCCGGAGAGATCTGTGCGTGTGACCTCGTCGGGCCGCTCGGGCGGAGCCAACCCACGGTCAGCCACCACCTCGGTGTCCTCGCCGACGCGGGTCTCGTCGAACGTGAGCGGCGCGGACGGTGGGTCCACTACCGGGCGGTCCCGGCGCGCCTCCGGGTGCTGCGCGACGCCCTCGACCCGGACTAGCGTCCCCAGGCCCGAGGTCCCACCGCCCGACGGGCGCCCCGGTCGGCGCCCCTCACGATCCGACGGAGATCGCGTGCCCCTCGCCGGTCGCCGCTCGCTGGAGGTCGCTCTCGCCGGCGTCCTGACCGTCGTCCTGTGGGCCGGCACGCCCACCGTGAACCTCTACGGCACGTCTCGCCCGGAGCCGATCGAGCCGGCCGTCGGTGCTGCGCGGTGGCCCGCACCCCAGCCGGTCGTCGACGGCGTCTCGACCCCGGAGATCCACCGGACGTCGGGGCTCCCACTGCGGATCCCGGGCGAACGCCCGGTGCTGGAGTTCCGGATCGAGCGCGAGGTGTTGGAGCGCTTCGGATCGGCACCCTTCGAGGACGCGGCGGCAGCCTGGTCCACGGTCCGGGGCTCGCGCCTCACCGTCCGCATCGGCGAGGTCGTGGACGAGGGCGTGGACCGCAACGTCTACGACGGGATGAACCGCATCTTCATCAACCGACGCTCGTGCGTGGCCCCGACCCTCGCCCGGGCGCACATCGATGACGGGGTCGTCGACGACCGGTTCGGCATCGCGGTGTCCCACGTCCGGGAGGTGAACATCGGCATCTGCCCCGGGATGCGTCGCGACCTGGTCGGAGCGGTCGTGCTCCACGAGATGGGGCACGCGATCGGGCTCGGCCACCTCTGTGATCCCGACGACCTCCACGACTGCTGGCAGCCGCGGATGGGCCCGGAGGGCCACCGGTGCCGGGTGATGTACGTCGCTGCGACCGCGTGCCAGGCGTGGGACGGACGCGACGAGGAGGCGGTGATCCGCCACTACCCGATCGCACCCCGGGTCGCCGGTCCCGACGCGGTGCGGACCTCGGCGCGGTTCGCGCACACGGTGATCGAGCGATCGTGGGGGCACGGCACCGTGGTGCTGCTCGACCCGGAGGTCGACGACGAGCTGCGCTGGACCGCCGCGGCGACGGCCGGCGCGCTGCGCGCCCCGCTGCTGCACGCACCCGACGGGGTGACCGGGTGTGCGACCGGCGAGTTCGCCAGCGAGCTCACCAGGGTCGCGGATCACGGAGCGGAGGTGATCCTGGTCGGCCGGGCGGCCGTGCGTTGCGGCCCCCAGATCGAGCGGTGGGAGCTGGTCGGCACCGTCGTGCGCGGGGTGGCGGAGCTCGCCGCGACGGGGATCGAGCGGACCGCGACGCCGCGCGGCGTCGTGGTCGCCGCGGTCGATCGGGACGGACGGGTGCCGCTCGGGGGCGCCGCGGCCGCCCTCGCGGGCGAGCTCCGCTGGCCGTTGCTCCTCGCACCGGGCGGGGCGCTCACCCCGGAGGACGTTGAACGTGTACGCGGGCTCCCGAGGGTCCGTCGAGCCGTGACGCTCGGCGGAGGTGATCTCCCCGTCGGACGGGCGGCGGCGCAGCTGCGGTGGCACCACGGCATCGAGGTCGAGGCGCTGAGCGCTGCGTCGGCCGCAGCGGCGAGCGTCCGGATCGCCCAGCACGAGGCGTTCGCGGACCACGGGGACGTCCTCGTCACCCGGGCGGGCGGACCGGCCGAGACCGTCGTCGCCGCCTACGCCCCGCTGACCGGCTCGCTGCCGGTGGTCGTCGACGAGCGCGTCGATCCGGGGACCGGGCGGCTCCTCGCCGATCGAGCGGGCGGGGGCTACATCGTCGGAGCGGACCTGACCACGACCGAGGAGGTGATGGTCAACCGCTGGCTCGACGGCGAGCGACGCTGACTCCACCCGCGCGACACGACGGCGCCGGACGGTGCCTCAACCGTCGGCGGCGTCGGCACCGAGGACGAGGGTGATCCGCTCCACCGACGGGTCCTCGCTGATCGCGACCGTGGTACCCGCGAGCCGGCCGATCTCGTCGGCGGTCAGCTCCGCCTCGGCGCGTGATCCCGGCGGGTAGCGCACCACGGTCGCGTCGACCGGGTCGGCGTTGCCGATGTCCGCCACGGTGAACCCGGCCGCCTCGAGCGCGTCGGCGGTGCGTCCGGCGAGTCCGCTCACCCCGGCGCCGTTGAGCACGGTCAGCTCGACGTCCGCCGGTGTCGGCCCCTCGGTCCCGGCGGCCTCGTCGAGCACGCGCCCGTCGCGGTAGCGGTCGAACAGCACCCGTGCCTCGTCCTCGACCAGTGCGAGCACGTCCCCGCTCGGCTGCGTGGGGACCGTGTGCGCGACGGTCCGTCCGGCGGCGAGCTGGCGGATGCCGAGTCCGATCCGTGCGAGATCGATCGGACCGGTGCCGTCGTCCGCGGTGAGGGCCTCGCCGATCTGCCCCGCGGTCCCGTACAGGCGGGGCGGGTTGAGGATGACGCTGGGCGAGACGATCTCGTCTGCCAGCGCGCGGAGGAACTCCTGCTGCCGCTGGATGCGCTGGAGGTCGTCGTCGATCTTGCGCACACGCACGTAGCCGAGCGCGTCCCGGCCCAGGAGGCGCTGACATCCCTCGGGGAGGTCGATGCCCGCGTCGCTGTCGGCGATCGGCTCGTCGAGGCACAGCTCGACCCCTCCGACCGCGTCGACGATCTCGTCGAAGCCGAGGAAGCTGACCTCGAGGTACCGGCTGATGGGGATGCCGGAGGTGGACCGCACGGTCTCGATCAGGCACTCCGGACCGCCGACCGCGAGCGCCGCGTTGATGCGCCCCACGGAGCCGTCGCAGCGGGTCACCTGCAGGTCACGGGGGAAGGCGAGCAGGGCGGTTCCGTTCCACCCGATGGTCATCACGAAGAGCGTGTCGGCGCGGACACCCTCCGCGCGTCCGGTGTGCAGCTCCCGGATCTGCTCGTCGGTCATCCCCTCGCGGCTGTCGGTCCCGACCACGAGGACGTGGAACGGGTTCGTCATCGCCGGGGCGAGACCCTCGGCCTCGACGTGGTCGATCCGGGCGTTCGCGTAGAGCGCCGCCCCCGTCCCGTAGGCGGTCGCGACGAGCACCACGGCGAGGAGGGCGACGAGGGAGGTGCGCAGCAGCGACCGGCGGCGGGGGCTCGTCCCGCCGCGGAGCTCCGGACCCCACGTCTCCTGCTCGGTCGCGACCACGGGGACAGGCTACGACACCCGGAGCCGACGACCGAGCCTCCGGTGTCGGGCTACCAGGACCCGTCCGGGGCGCGCTCGTCCGCGTCGGCGTCCCGGCGGCGACGCCGCGCGACGCGCACGGCGTGGACGATGCTGGCCGCCAGGCCGCCCCAGATGATGAGCATCCCGACGATCATCGTGATCAGCGCCGAGGTCTCCACGCGCCCTCCTCAGTCCTCCGTCGATGGTGTCGGCTCGCGCTCGGTCGCGCCGGCGCGCGCGTCCCAGCGCCACAGTGACAGGAGCACGCCGATGATGAGCGCGGCCGCGGCCACGCCCCATCCGAACGTGACGATGAACCACGTGGGGTAGTCCTCGTAGCCCTCGGTGAGCACCGTGCGGAGGTTGTCGACGGTCATCAGACCGAGCATGACGGGGGTGATCACCGCCAGTGCGATCAGCCACCACGTCCCGGCGCGGATGTCGGACAGGGGGTTCGCATGGTCCTGCAGCCCCCGGAGGTCACGCACGATCCACGCCACGACGACGACCTCGACGAGGCCGACGACGGCGATGCCGAAGTTGTTGATGAAGTGGTCGGCGACGTCCAGGAAGTTGATCCCGCCTGCGGTCGCGTACAGCAGCGAGACGAGCGCGGTCGCCCCGCCGCCGACCGCGACGGCGACGGGGCGGCTCACGCCGAACTTCTCGCGGACCCCGGCGACGTAGGTCTCGACGATCGAGATGAGCGACGACGTCCCGGCGAGCACCAGCGACCCGAAGAACAGCACCCCGAACAGCCCTCGGAGTGCCGGCATGCTGCTGATGATCTCGGGGAACCCGATGAACGCGAGCCCGATCCCGTCGGCGACCGCCTCCTCGACCGGAACACCGGAGGTGGTGGCCAGGAAGCCGACCGCCGCGAACACCCCGATCCCGGCGAGGAGCTCGAACGAAGCGTTGCTGAAGCCCGCGATGAAGGCGTTGTTCGTCAGGTCCGAGCGCGCTGGGAGGTAGCTGGCGTAGGTGATCATGATCGCGAAGCCGATGGACAGCGTGAAGAAGATCTGGCCGTAGGCCGCGACCCAGACCCGTCCATCGGTGATCCGGCTCCAGTCGGGGGTGAAGAGCGTCGAGAGTCCGTCGAGGGCCCCTGGCAGCGTGACCGAGCGGATCACGAGCGCGAGGAAGACCACGACCAGCAGCGGGATGAGGATCCGGTTGGCCACCTCGATCCCACGCCGAACCCCGGCGAGGAGGATGACGAGCACGACCGCCCAGATCCCGATCAGCGGCAGCGCGACTCCCGGACGCAGGGAGCCGAGCTCGCCCGCGTCCACGACGGCCAGGTACGTCCCGAAGAAGAACCCCTCCGGGTCGTCCCCCCACTCCTGGCGCACGGCGAACCACGTGTACGCGGCCGCCCAGGCGATCACGACCGCGTAGTAGCTCGCGATCACGAACGAGACCACGATCTGCCACCAGCCGACGAACTCCGTGCGCCGGTGCAGGCGTCGGAACGTCAGCGGGGCGGAGCCCTGGTGGCGGTGCCCGAGCGAGTACTCGAGGATGAGCACCGGGATGCCGGCGGTGAGGAGGGCGAAGAGGTACGGGACGAAGAACGCCCCGCCGCCGTTCTCCCAGGCGACGTAGGGGAACCGCCAGATGTTGCCCAGGCCGATCGCCGAACCGACAGCAGCGAGCAGGAACCCGGCCCGGGTCCCCCAGCGGTCGCGTGCCACCGGCACCCCCTCATCCGGAACACGACTATCCCGGGCGGGCCGGGGATGCCAAAGTGTCCTTCCGGACGGAGTCGGAGGTGTCGGTGCACGATCACGCGTACTACCGCCGGGCGCTCGACGGACACTCGATGCCGCACGCGTTCGTCGACCGCGATCTGCTCGACGTGAACGTCGGTCGGACCCTCGAGCGCGCCCGGACCAAGCCGATCCGCGTCGCCACGAAGTCGGTGCGGTGCGTCGCGGTGCTGCGCCACGTCCTCGACGCCGACCCACGCTTCTTCGGGCTGATGTGCTTCACGGCCGCCGAGGCGGTCGCGCTCGCGGACCGCGGCTTCGACGACCTGCTCGTCGCCTACCCGACCTGGGACCGGGGTCACCTCGACGGAGCGGCGCAAGCTGTCGGGAGGGGGCACCACATCGCCCTGATGGTCGACAGCGCCGAGCACGTCCTGCGGATCGAGCAGGTCGCCGCCGAGCGCGGCGTCACCCAGCCGGTGTGCATCGAGGTCGACGTGAGCCGCGATCTGCCGGGACTGCGTTTCGGCGTCTGGCGCTCACCCACGCGGAGCGTCCACGAGACGATCGCGCTGGCGCGCCGCGTCGCGACCTCCCGTCACCTCGATCTCGACGGGATCATGATGTACGAGGGACAGGTCGCCGGGGTCGGTGACCGCGGCCCTGGCCTCGGGGCGCAGGGCCCGGTCGTGCGTGCACTGAAGCGCCGCGAGGTCCGTCGGATCGCCGAGCACCGCGCCGCGGTCGTGGACGCGATCGCGGACGCGGGCATCGACCTGCGGTTCGTCAACGGCGGTGGCACCGGCAGCCTGGAGACGACGGCGAACGAGCGGGCGGTCACCGAGGTCACGGTCGGCTCGGGCTTCTACGCGCCGGCGCTGTTCGACCACTACGACGCGTTCCGCCACGAGGCCGCCGCAGCCTACGCGGTCGAGATCGTCCGGCGACCGGCGCCGGGCGTGTACACGTGCCTCGGTGGCGGGTACACGGCATCCGGGGTCGTGGGTCCGGACAAGGCGCCGGCGGTCCACCTGCCCGAGGGCGCGACACTCACCGGGACCGAGGGTGCCGGCGAGGTGCAGACCCCGGTGCGCTACGACGGACCGGTCGAGCTGGGGCTCGGGGATCCGATCTACCTCCGTCACGCCAAGGCCGGCGAGTTGTGCGAGCGGTTCACGCACCTGCTCGTGGTCGCCGACGGCGGCGTCGTGGACGAGGTGCCGACCTACCGGGGCGAGGGGTGGTGTTTCCTGTGAGCTGCCCGGGATGCACGAGCTCGCGAGGTGCCTCGCGGGGTGCACGGTGAGCCCCCTCTTCCAGAACTGGTCGCGCACCGTGACGTGGGAGCCGCGCCGCGTGGTCGAACCCGAGGACGTCGGCGAGGTGGTCGGGATCGTCCAGCGCAGCCGTGCCTCCGGGGGCCGGCTCCGGGTCATCGGCTCCGGGCACTCGTTCACCCCGATCGCTGCGACCGACGACACGACGATGTCGCTCGATCAGCAGCAGGGGATCGTCACGGTCGATCACGACGCAGCCACCGTGACCGTCCGAGGTGGGACACGGCTCGACACCCTCGGGGAGGAGCTGTACGCGCACGGCCTCGCCCAGCTCAACCTCGGTGACGTCGACCAGCAGTCGATCGCCGGAGCGATCGCCACCGGCACGCACGGCACCGGTGCGGCGCACGGGAGCATCTCCACGCAGGTCGTGGGGCTCGAGCTCGTCACGGGGACAGGGGAGGTTCGTCGGCTCCGCGAGGACGCCGAGACGGAGCTGCTGCGTGCCGCCCAGGTCTCGCTCGGGCTGCTCGGGATCGTGACGTCGGTGACCTTGAAGGTCCGGCCCGCGTACCGACTGCGCTTCACCGCCGAACGCCGGCGTCTCGACGAGGTCCTCGCCGACCTCGACCGGCTGATCGACGAGCACCGCCACACCGAGTTCTTCTGGTTCCCGTACAGCGAGTACGTGCAGCTGAAGGTCCAGGACGAGACCGACGAGCCCATCCGCGGTCGCGCGCGCACCGCCCTGAGCGAGACCGTGCTGGAGAACGCCGCGCTGTGGACGGTCTCGCAGGTCGGCCGCACGTTCCTCGGGTTGAGCCCCGTCATCGGGCGGCTGTCGGGTCGGGCGATCGGGCGCGTCACCGGGGTGGACTGGAGCCACCGCGTGTTCGCCAACCGGCGGTGGGCTCGCTTCAACGAGATGGAGTACAGCCTGCCGCGCGAGCGTCTCCGCAGCGCGCTCGGGGAGCTCCGCGAGCTCCTGTCCACCGACCGCTACCCGGTGCACTTCCCGGTCGAGGTGCGCTTCGTCGCCGCGGACGACATCTGGCTCTCGCCCGCCCACGGTCGGGACTCGGCCTACGTCGCGATCCACACCGCCGAGGGGAAGCCGTTCCGGGACTACTTCCGCGCCGCGGAGGAGATCCTCGCCGGCCACGGGGGCCGCCCCCACTGGGGGAAGGTCCACTCGCTGTCCGCCGCCTCCCTGGCCGCACGCTACCCACGCTGGGAGGATTTCCTCCGTGTCCGCGCCGAGTTCGACCCCGACGGGGTGTTCGTCAACGA
>CAZADJ010000042.1:0-13074 GCA_964483845.1 uncultured Actinomycetota bacterium
GCCGACGCCGACGACGTCCCCGTCGGCGTCCCGCGCGGTGACGCGGACGAGCACGAAGTCGTGACCCGCGCCGACCGGGTGGAGCTCGCGGACACGGCCCTCGGCCACGATCGTCTGCCCGACCGGCAGCGGCTTGGTCAGCTTCGCCTCGGTCCGGGTGATCCACGCGCCGTCGCGGTGCCACGCCCGGTGGATCACCGACGCCATCACGGAGATCGTGAACATCCCGTGGGCCACCGGCTCGGTCCCGCCGAACACCCGGGCCCGCTGGGCCCAGGTGCGGTCGGTGTGGACGGGGTTGAGGTCGAGGTGCGCCAGTGCGGTCCGGTCGATCACCTCCTGGGTGATCTCGTGCTCGACGGGCGGTAGCCGCTGGTCGAGCTCGATGTCGGCGAAGCGGAGGCCCGTCACGGTCGCTCCGCGCGTGCCGAACGCTCGAGGTCCGACCGCGTCGGGGGGAGGATCAGCGTCGCGAACCACCGCGCCTTCAGGACCTGGTCCCGGTCGCGGAAGTCGACCCGGTCCTGCAGGTAGTGGTGCCCACGTCGGATCCACTTGTCCCAGTGGGTCAGGGTGAGGTGGATCTCCTCACCGACGTGCAGCGGCTCGAACTGCTCGATCTCCTGTCCGGGGTTGCGTGCCCCCGGCGACCGGATCCAGCTGCCGATCCCCTTCCCGATGCACCAGAAGGCGATCTGGACGAGGAACAGCGGGTGGACGACGAGCCCGCCGTGAGCCCGCGCGTGGTCGGGATCCACCAGGAGGGGATCGGTCTCCAGGGCCGCGCGGTTGAAGGCGAGGACGTCCTCCTCCTCGATGAGGAAGGTGCGTTCGGCGGGTCCGCTGGCCCCGATCTCGACCTCGTCCCACACCTCGTAGCGGTCCACGTCGGCCGTGAAGTCCCAGTCGAACTCCCGCTGCTTCGCGGTCGATGCGTGCTGCGACAGCCGTCGGCGCGTCCCGTCGTCCAACTGCCCCTCCGTGTGGTTCCCGGCGCGCCTCCACCGTAGGGCGTGTCGGGGCACGGGTACCGCTCGGGATGCGACCGTGCCGGCGACGTCCGGCCGGTCGCCGCAGCGGAGCGAACGGAGCTCCGACTACCGTCGTGGGGCCACGGTGGGTGGCGGCGACGGTCGGCGAGGAGGCGGACGTGGACATCGCGATCGCCGGCGGTCACGGCGCGATCGCCACGCACCTCAGCCGGATGCTCGCCGAGCGGGGCGACCGGGTGCGCGGGATCATCCGCGCCCCCGACCAGGCCGACGACCTCCGCGCCGTCGGCTCCGAGCCGGTGGTCCTCGACCTGGAGGCGACGACCGTGGGCCCGCTCGCCGAGGCGGTCGCCGGAGCGGACGCCGTGGTGTTCGCCGCCGGCGCCGGCCCGGGCAGCGGCGCCCCCCGGAAGGAGACCGTCGACTACGGCGCCGCCGTGAAGCTGCTGGACGCGGCACGACGGTCGGAGGTCGAGCGCTACCTCATGATCAGCGCGATGGGCACCGACGACCCGCCGCAGGGGCAGACCGTGTTCGAGATCTACCTGCGGGCGAAGGCGCGTGCGGACCGGGAGCTGATGGGCAGCGACCGTGCGTGGACCGTCGTGCGCCCGGGGCGGCTGACCGACGAGCCGGGCACGGGACTGGTGAGCCTGGACCGTCACGTGGAACGCGGCGAGATCCCGCGGGAGGACGTGGCCGCGGTGCTGGTCGCCGTCCTCGACGACGACCGCACCACCGGGCACGTCTTCGAGGTCGTCGGCGGTGAGACACCGATCGCCGAGGCGCTCGACGCGCTGGTCGACCGAGGCTGAGGAGGATCCATGGACGGCACCGGTCCCTCGACCCGTTCGGTGCACATCGCCGAGGAGGTCGACCCCCGAACACGGGCGATCGTCGCGCCGATCGTCGCCAACGCGGCGTTCGCCTACGAGGACGTCGACACCTGGCGGGCGGTGGCCCTCGGTCACACCGACGGCCACATCTACAGCCGTAACTCGAACCCCACGACGGACCGCTTCGAGGCGAAGGTCGCCGCGCTCGAGGGGGCGGCGGCCGCGACCAGCTTCACCACCGGCATGGCCGCGATCGCGACGACCCTGCTCGCGTCCCTCTCGCCGGGGGACCGCGCGGTCACCGTCCGTGACGCCTACGGGGGGACCTACCTCCTCTTCACGGAGGTGCTCCCGCGTCTCGGCATCGACTGCGTCGTCTGCGACATCGACGACGACGAGGAGATCGAGGCGGCCATCGGGCAGGGCTGCGACCTGCTCTACCTCGAGACGCCGACCAACCCGACGCTGAAGGTCATCGATCTGCGCCGCTCCGCGGAGCTGGCGCACGACGCCGGCGGGATCGTGGTCGTGGACAACACGTTCGCCACCCCGCTGAACCAGCGGCCCCTCGACCTCGGGGCGGACCTCGTGCTGCACAGCGCGACGAAGTTCCTCGGTGGGCACAGCGACGTCCTCGGCGGGATCGTCTGCGGAGCGCCCGAGCTCGTCGAGCCGGTCCACCGCCTCCGCGAGATCATCGGGACGACGCTCGACGCCCACGCGGCCTCCCTGCTGCTGCGCAGCCTGAAGACGCTCGCGCTGCGCGTGGAACGGCAGAACCGGACCGCCCTGACGATCGCGCGCTGGCTCGAGGACCACGAGAAGGTCACCGCCGTTCACTACCCCGGGCTGGAGAGCCACCCGCGTCACGGGATCGCGGCGCGACAGATGTCGGGCTTCGGTGGGGTGGTCTCCTTCGAGCTCGACGGCGGCTTCGACGAGCTCCGGCGGGTGCTGCCACGGCTGCGCTACGCGTACCTGGCAGCGAACCTCGGGCAGGTGGAGACGATCGTCGGGCCGCCGGCAACGACCAGCCACGTGGAGCTGACCGACGAGGAACGTGCCGCTGCGGGGATCACCGAGGGGCTCGTCCGCTACTCGGTCGGGATCGAGGACGCCGACGACCTCATCGCCGATCTCGACCGGGCACTCGCGGGGGACCGAGGATGAGCGCGGACGCGGTGACGGACGGGGTCTCAGCCGTCGAGCGCGCCGTCCTCGACGCGGTCGACGCCGAGCGCGTCGTGGAGCTCGCCAGCGAGCTGATCACCGTGCCGAGCCTGTCCGCGGAGGAGACGCCCGGCCAGGAGCTGGCCGCGAACCTGCTCGCCGACGCCGGGGCGGACGTCGAGACGTGGGAGATCGACATCGCCGCGCTCGCCGACCACCCCGCCTACAGCGCCGAGTTCGACCGCGGGCGGGCCCTCGGCGTGCTCGGCCGCCACGGTGGGGGAGCGGGCCCGGCGCTGCTGGTCGATGCGCACGTCGACGTCGTGCCACCGGGTGACCCGGCGGACTGGACGACGCCCGCGTTCACGCCGACCGTCCGCGACGAGCGCCTGTACGGGCGTGGTGCGTGCGACACGAAGGGCGGGTTGGCCGCGGCGATCCACGCCGCCGAGGCGATCCGCGACGTGGGCGTGGAGCTCGCCGGCGATCTCTCCATCGCGTCGGTCGTCGGGGAGGAGGACGGCGGGTGCGGCACGCTCGCGCTGATCGAGCGCGGTCCGTCCGTGGACGCGTGTGTCGTGGTCGAGCCGACACAGCTGGCCGTCGCTCCGGCGTCGGCCGGGGCGCTGTCCTGGCGCATCCGGATCCGGGGGCGGTCGGCGCACGGCTGCCTCCGCGAGGAGGGCGTCAGCGCCATCGAGGCGTTCTGGCCCGTCCACCGCGCGGTCGAGGAGCTCGAGCGGCGGCGCAACGACCGTCCCGGCGGAGGCGGGCTGTTCGGGTGGCTCGAGCGACCGTTCGCGATCTGTGGCGGTCGCATCAGCGGGGGGGACTGGCCCTCGTCCGAGGCCGACTGGCTCGTGTGGGAGGGTCGCTACGGCGTCGCGCCGGGTGAGGACCTGGCGGCGGCCAGGGCCGAGTTCGAGGAGGCGGTCACCGTCGCGGCGCGGGACGACGCGTGGCTGGCCGACCATCTGCCGGAGGTGGAGTGGTGGGGCGGGCAGTTCCTCCCGGGTGCGACCGACGTCGACGACGCCGTCGTGACGACCACCTGCTCAGCGGCCGGCGACGTGCTGGGCCGCGCCCCCGAGCTGCGCGGCATGCCCTACGGGTGCGACCTCGGTCTGACCGTCAACGTCGGGGGGATCCCGACGGTCGTCTTCGGCCCTGGCGACATCCGTGACGCGCACCGACCGGACGAGTCCGTCGCGGTCGCAGACCTCGTCGCCGCGTCCAGGACGCTCGCCCTGACCGCGCTGCGCTACTGCGGCACGACGACCGGCAGCTAGGGACCGGAGCCGGACAGACGTCGGTCACCCGAGCGGTTCGAGCGACCCGGTCAGGTGGGGTGAGCCGCTGCGTTCGCTCCGCACCGCGAAGGACCATGCCTCCCCCTCACGTCGCGCCCCGAAGCCCACCTCGGCCGGCAGCACCAACGGCTTGCGGAACGACACCTCGACCGCGTACGCCTCGGGGACGCGGTCCTCCAGCGCGGCGACGCAGCGCGCCTTGGTCCACATGCCGTGCGCGATCTGGCGCGGGAAGCCGAACGCCTTCGCGGTGAGGGGGTGGAGGTGGATCGGGTTGTGGTCGCCGGAGACGGCGGCGTAGCGTCGGCCGGTGTCCGCGGGCACCCGCCAGCGCGCGGTGCGCTCGGGGAGCTCGGCCTCCTCCGGATCCCGGGACCGGTCGGTCCGTCCGGAGCCTCCGCCCTTGTGCAGGATCGTCCCCGTCTCGGTCCAGACGGTCTCGCCGTCCACGACCGCCTCGGAGAGGACGTCGAACTGGCGTCCCTTGGGGTGCTCGCGCAGGTCGGCGGTGCGCACGCGCACGGTCAGGCGGTCGGAGGCCTCGATCGGCCGGTGCAGACGGATGCGGTTGGCGATGTGCACCAGCCCGGGGAGCGCGAACGGGAAGTCGTCCCGCGTCATGATCCGTACCGCGAGTGGGAAGGCGACGACGTGCGGGTAGGTCGCCGGCAGGCGGTCGCGCAGCCGGAAGCCGCAGACGCGGTCGTAGTCGGCCAGGTGCTCGCGGTCGATCCCGACGTCGGTGAGGACGACCTCCGTGTCGGGGAGATCGTCGCCACCGCTGCCGGGGGTGACGGTGCCGATCGCGGCCTTCGCGTACAGCCGCGGCAGGCTCGGACTGGAGCGGACTTCCTCGACGTTCACGATCGGCTCCTCGTCGGGGGCGGTGGCGGGCGGCTCTCGGTCGGATCAGGCCCCGAGCAGGCTCTGGCCGCAGACGCGGACGATCTGGCCGTTCACCCAGGAGCTCCCCGGGTTGGCCAGCCACGCGACCGTCTCGGCGACGTCCACCGGGAGCCCGCCCTGGTTGAGGCTGTTCATGCGTCGTCCCACCTCGCGGACGGCGATCGGCATGCGGCCGGTCATCTCGGTCTCGATGAAGCCGGGTGCGACCGCGTTGATCGTGGCCTCGCGCCCGTCGAACTGCTCGGCGTGCGCGCGGACCATCCCGATGATCCCGGCCTTGCTCGCCGCGTAGTTCGTCTGTCCCCGGTTGCCGGCGATCCCGCTCACCGACGAGATGCAGACGATCCGGGCGTGGTCGCGGAGCACGTCGTCGGCGAGCAGCGTCTCGTTGATGCGTTCCTGGGCGCGGAGGTTCACGTCGATCACCGCGTCCCAGCGGTCCGGCGTCATCCCGGCGAGCGTCTTGTCGCGGGTGATCCCCGCGTTGTGGACGATGACGTCCGCTCCGCCGTGGCGCGCGCGGAGGTGCTCGACCAGCACCCGCGGTGCCTCCTCGGCGGTGATGTCGAGCTGCAGGGTGGATCCACCCACCTGGTTCGCGACCGCTGCGAGCTTGTCTCCCTGCGCGGGGATGTCCAGGCAGACGACGTGCGCGCCGTCGCGGCCGAGCACGTCGGCGATGCTCGCTCCGATCCCCTGGGCGGCGCCGGTGACGACCGCGACCTTCCCGTCGAGCGGTCGGTCCCAGTCCACCGGGATCTCCGGGCGCTCGTCACGCCGGTGCAGAGCGATGGTCTGACCCGACACGAACGCGGAGCGGCCCGAGAGGAGGAAGCGCAGGGTCGAGGAGATCCCGTCCTCGGCACCCTCGTCGAGGCGGACGAGGTTCGCCGTCGCCCCGCGTCGGAGCTCCTTCGCGAGCGAACGGACGAAGCCGTCCAGAGCGTGCTGGGCGGCTGCCCGCCGGACGTCACCCTCGCCGTGCGCCGGATCCCCGAGCACGATCACGCGGCCCGAGGCCGCGGTGTGCCGCACGACCGGGTGGAGCAGGTCGTAGACCGCCCGCAGCCCGCCGCTGTCGGCGACGCCGGTCGCGTCGACGACGATCGCCGCGTACGGGCCGGGGGCCACCGGATCCGACGGCACCTCGTCCAGCACCGCGGCGTCCAGCGCGTCGAGCACGGTCCTCGCTCCCTCGAGCGCACGGCCGCCGTCGGTCGCGCCGATCAGCACCGGGCCGTCGACGAGCGGGCGCTCGGGGTCGTACCGACGCAGGTCGACGGGGACCGGCAGGCCGAGGGTGTCGGCCAGCTGCCGGCCGACGGGGGAGGTGACGAGCTGCTGGTAGCGGTCGGTCATGATCTACCTCCGGTTCCGGGTCGTTCGCGACGGGTCCGGTGGCCTCCCCGGCGCGTGGATGGGTCGGGGCGCTAGCGCTCGAGTATCGCGACGAGACCGTTGCCCCCGGCGGCGCAGATCGAGATCAGCGCACGGGCACCGTCCCGCTCCGTGAGCAGCTTCGCGGCGGTCGCGACGATGCGGGCACCGGTCGCGGCGAACGGGTGCCCGGTCGCCAGCGACGAGCCGGCGACGTTCAGCCGCTCACGGTCGATCGTCCCCAGGGGCTCGTCCAGGCCGAGCCGTTCCTTGCAGTACGCGGGGTCCTCCCACGCACGTAGCGTGGCGATCACGGTCGAGGCGAAGGCCTCGTGGATCTCGTACAGGTCGAAGTCCTGCAGGGTCAGGCCGGCCCGGTCGAGCAGACGCGGGACCGCGTACACCGGCGCCATGAGCAGGCCCTCGTCGCCGTGGACGTAGTCGACCGCGGCCGACTCGGCGTGGGTGAGGTGGGCGAGCACGGGGAGGTCGCGTTGCGCGGCCCACTCGTCGGTCCCGAGGAGGGCGACCGAGGCACCGTCCGACAGCGGCGTCGAGTTGCCCGCGGTCATGGTGGCGTCCTCGCCCTCGCCGAACACCGGCTCGAGCTGTCCGAGCTTCTCGACGCTCGTGTCCGGACGGAGGTTGTCGTCGCGCTCCAGGCCGAGGTACGGGGTGACGAGGTCGTCGAAGAAGCCCCGGTCGTACGCGGCGGCCAGGTTGTGGTGGGAGGCGACGGCGAGCTCGTCCTGCTCCGTCCGGTCGACCTCCCACTCCGCGGCGGTGATCGCCGCGTGTTCGCCCATCGACATCCCCGTCCGTGGCTCCTCGTTGCGTGGGATGTCGGGGACGATCTGGGTCGGCCGGAGCTGGCCGAGGAGCTTCACGCGCTCCGTCGGGCTCTTCGCCGCGTTGAACTCGAGCAGGACCCGCCGGAGGTCGTCGTTCAGCGCGATCGGTGCGTCGCTCACCGTGTCCACGCCGCCCGCGATGCCGCAGTCGATCTGGCCGGTCGCGATCTTGTTCGCGACCGAGATCGTCGCCTCCAGACCGGTGTCGCAGGCCTTCTGCAGGTCGTGCGCAGGGGACCATGGGGACAGGCGGCTGCCCAGCACCGACTCGCGGGTGAGGTTGTAGTCACGTGCGTGCTTCAGCACGGCCCCCGCGACCACCTCGCCGACGCGCTCGTCCTGCAGGCCGAACCGGGCCACGAGGCCGTCGAGCGTGGCGGTGAGCATGTCCTGGTTGCTGGCCCCCGCGTACGGTCCGTTCGCACGCGCGAACGGGATGCGGTTGCCGCCGATGATCGCGGCACGACGGTGAGCGTCCATCGTGTGATCCTCCTGGTCCGTCGGTGTCGTCGGGTCGTGTGTGCTGTCCGGTGCGACCGGCCCGGGGGTGCCGACACCAGTCTGCGCCATCCAGTGTGGGGGTGCGAGGCCGCCGGTCGCGCCCGAACGGTCACCCGTGACGGTGTCGCGTCCGGGTCGGTCGGCCCGCTACCGTCGCGATCGATGCCGACGAGCGGGACTCCGGGGCCGGCGCCCCGGGCCGGCACGGCGCAGGGGGAGGCAGACGTGGATCAGGAGTGGACGATGGCTTCGGACGAGCAGGGGCCGACAGGCGATCACCTGCGGCTCCACATCGGGATCGCGGTGGGGATCATCGTGCTCGCGGCGGTGCTGACCGCCCTGTCGGAGATCACCGCCGGCAACTGGTGACGATCGGCGTGAGCTGCGCGCACGGCCGGCACGTCCGATGAGGACCGCGCGGCCCGGTGCGCGCGGCCACCGCCCGGGCGGGTCAGCCGCTGAGCTGCACCACCCTGGCCCCGCCGACGTGGCGGTAGCGGTCCGGGTAGCACGTCAGAACGATCACCTGGCAGTGCTTGCCGGCGGTGCGCAGGATCGCGCCCATCCGCTCGAGGCGGTCCGGATCGGCGCTGCCCAGCGTGTCGTCGACGATCAACGGGCCGCCGCCGTCGTCGGCGATCAGGATCGAGCACGCGAGCCGCGCGATCAGGTCCAGCTGCTCCTTGGCCCCGTGGCTGAGGTCCTCGAAGTCGAGGGTCAGCCCGTCCAGCGTCCGTCGGGCGATGCGCAGCTCCTCGTCCAGCTCGACGTCGAAGTCCGCACCGTGGAGGATGCGGCCGAGCCGGACGATCTGCTCGCGTAGCGGCCCGACGTAGCGCTCCCGCGCGGCCGCATGGTGGCGCTCCAGGCTCGCGTGGAGACGCTCCGCCGCGGCGGCCCGTCGCTCCAGCGCGCGCAGGTCGGCACGGGCTCGTTCGAGCTCGGCCTCCGCCTCGGCGTGCTGGTCGAACAGGCCCTCACCTCCGCGCTCGCCGACCCGAGCCCGGAGCTCGACCAGCTCGTCCTGGGCTGCCCGGAGCTCGTCGCGGGCGGACGCGACCGTCGCCCGCGCGTTGTCCGCGAGGGTGCGCACCTCGTCGGGCGAGGCCTCCTCGAGCCGGGACTCGGCTGCCCGCAGCGCCTCCTCGGCCTCCTCGGCCTCCGTGCGCGCAGTGGTGAGCGCCTCGGCGAGCTCGTCATCGGAGGTCTCCGCCCGCTCCGCGGCGAGCCGGTCGCGCACACGCTCGGCCTCCTCGCGGGCGAGGCGCAGCTCCACCGTCGCGGTGTGGCTCGCCTCCCGCAGCTGCTCGTGCCGGTCGCGGGCCCGCTCGTGCTCCCGGGCGGCCTCCTCCTCGGTCGCGCGTGCCTGCTCCAGCGAGGAGTCCGCCTCGTCGCGGAGCCGTCGCGCCTCGTCGACATCGGACGGCAGGGGCGGGTCGTCGGGCCGCTGTCCAGCGTGATCGGCGATGCGCTCCCGCCGGGTCGCGAGCTCGGTCTCGAGCTCGTCAACGCTGCGCTCGCCCAGCGCCTCCTCGCGCTGCGCCTCGGCGGCGGTCCGGCGCGCCTCGGCGTCACGGCGTCGACGCAACGCCTCCTCGGCCGCGTCCAGGTCGTCCACCCCCGCCTCGTCGAGCAGGGCACGGTGCGCACGCTGTGCCTCGTCCAGCGCGGCGGTCGCGTCCTCCGCGCGCTCCCCGGGGTCGACCGTGACCCGGGCGGTCCCGGGGAACCGCAGCGTCACCGGCTCGCTCGCCCGCCGCGACCACGGCCCGTCTGCGGTGACCTCGGTCTCCTCGTCGTCGACCTCGACGGTGACCGGTCCGTCCTCCGCCTCGACCGTGAGCTCCGGGGTCGCGACGTCGACCCGGTTCGCCGCGATCGCCACCTGACGGTCGGCGTCACGGAGCCGCTCGAGCAGCTCGTCGGTCACCCGGATGCGCTCGATCGTCGCGGTGGCCTGTGCGATGGTCTCGTTCGCCCCCGTGAGCCGCTCCTGGAGCTCCGTGAGACGCGCCAGCTCGCGGACGTCGTCGAGGTGATCGACGTCGCGGCGTCGTAGCTCGGCCCGCTGCTCGGTCTCGCGACGCGACTTCCGGGCGTCCTCGAGCGCTTCCCTCGCCTCAGCGAGCGTCGCCGCCGCCCCGTCGAGCTCCTCGGCGGTCGCGGCGGCGTTGCGCTCGAGCTCGGGGAGACGCTCGGCGGTCACGCGCTCCCGGGTGGCGAGCTCCTCGCGGGTGCGGTGACGCTCCGCCGTCGACTCGACGCGCGTCTCGGCCGCCTCCAGCGCGGATGCGTGCTCCTTGCGGGTGCGCTCGAGGTCGGCGATCTCGGCCAGGGCGTCCTCGAGCTCTCCGACCCGGGCCTCGCTCTCGGCCAGGTGCCGCTCACGCTCGGGCAGGTCGCGCTCGAGCGCGGCGATGCGTTCGATGTCGGACTCGAGCCCGTCGAGCTTCGCGGCCAGGTCGTCACGCGTGCGCTCCGCTTCCTCGACACGCTCCCGGGCCTCGACGATCAGCTTGCGTGGTCCGCCGGCCTTCGTGAAGTACGTCTGGTGCTCGTCCCGGACCCGCTGCAGGAGATCGAGCTCGCGCTCCCCGATCGCGGTCGCCGGCGAGGTCGATTCGAGGGCGGTGGCCAACGACCGCGCCGCGGCGAGCTCCACCCGGTCGAGCTCGGCTCCCTGGACGATGCGCAGCGCCTCCCAGAGGTCGACGTCGATGGTCTCGGCGAGGATCGCCTCGGCACGGTCGTGGGCCTCGCCGCCGGTGAGCTGCTCGTGGGCGGGAGCGGTGATCTCCAGCTCGGTGAGCCCGTGGCGGGTCGTCGCGAAGCGCTTGCGGTAGGCGAAGACGTACGGGCCGGTCTCGATCTCGGCGGTGACCTCGGGGTCGGCGTCGCGACCCCGTGGCCGCACCGCGTCGACGTCCTGCGCCGTGCTGTCGTGCTTGCGTCGGAAGAGCAGGTCCAACGCCTCGACGAGGGAGGTCTTGCCGACCTCGTTCGGTCCCTGCACGATCGTGACCGCATCGCGCTCGTCGTCCAGCAGGACGACGTCGCTCTCGGTCACGCCGCGGAAGTCGCGCAGCACCATCCGACGGAGGCGCATCAGCGCTCACCCCCGGCCAGCCGGTGGAGGAGCCCGAGCGCGTCCCGAGCGGTGTCCGCCTCCTCCTCGTCGTCTCCGGCGGCCGTCTCGGCGAGCTCCTCGGCCGCGTCGCGCGCGAACCCGGACAGGTCGAGTTCGGCGAGGTCGTCCTCGCCGAGCCGGACGGCGAGATCCGTGCGCCGCTCCCAGCGCTCGATCGCCGCGAACACCTCGCGTTCGGAGTCGATCAGTCGGTCGAGCTCCGCCTGGCCGGCGAGCGAGACGGTGCCGACGAAGCCGAGCTTCACGATCGTGCGGGGCTTGTCCTCGATGGCATCGAGCCACGCCCGCACCCGGTCGATGTCGCCGTCGCCGGAGAGGTGGAACGGCTCCGGACGCTCGAAGCGCCAGGTGGCGACCGGCTCCGCGCGGACCTCGCAACCGTCCGGATCGAGGTCGACGACGAGCACCTGGCCGGGGTCGACCTCGTCGTAGTCGGTCGGCTCCGGTGCCCCCGCGTACCAGATGCGGCCGCTGTCGCCGACGTCGGTGACCGAGTGGCGGTCGCCGAGCGCCACGTAGTGGACGCGCCCGTCGTCGAGCGCCGCCTCGAGCGCGCCGACGCTGACCGTGTCCGGCGCGTCCCGGTCGGGGGAGAGGACGTCGGCGACGCCGTGGCCGACGACGATGCGGACCGTGCCGTCGGAGGCGGGGTCGAGATCCGCGTGGGCGTCCGCGCACGGGTCGGTCACGGGGCGCTTCGTGCGCCACGGCGCCCCGATCACCTGGACGCCGGCGGTCGGCTCCTGCGGCTCCGTGGTCCCCAGCACGTGCACGTGATCCGGTGCGTGGGTCTCGAAGGCGGCGCTCGTGTAGATCGACGCTGCGTCGAGCGGGTCGTGGTTGCCGGGCAGGAGGTAGACGGGGACCGGCACGGTGGCGATCGCGTCCAACGCCCGCCGGACGGTCCGACGGTCGAGGTGGTTCGACTCGAAGACGTCGCCGGCGACGACGACGAACGCCGCCTCCTCGGCCCCGGCGAGCTCCCCGATGCGTCCGATCGCGTCGATCCGGGCCGCGCTGAACCGCGCCTGGGCGTCCTCGTCGAGGAAGTGGCGGCGCATGCCGAGCTGCCAGTCCGCGGTGTGGATGAACCGGACCATCCCCGTGGTGCTCCTCCCGTTCGCCGACGGCCGTGGACGATCCATGGTCGCACGGGTCTGTGACACGCGCAGGGACGCCCTCCGCTCGGTGTGGAGGACGCCGTGGGGGCGGAGCGTACGGCAGCGTCCGTCGGTCGTCCGAGGCGTACGCTGCGGGGAGCCGACCGACGACCGTGTCGAGGAGATGACCGTGGACCGCGCCGTACTCCGTGAGCAGCAGGCCCCCCTGAAGGAGAGGTACGCCGAGGAGCCCGAGGCCGCGGTGGTGACCCTCCGAGCACACGGGACCCTCGGCGACGAGGGGGTCTCCTGCTCGGTCGAGACCGGACGGGCGCTCGTCGAGGCGGGCCTCCACCCGGCAACCGGCGGGGATGCGTCCCTCGCGTGCTCCGGCGACATGCTCCTCGAGGCGCTCGTCGCCTGCGCGGGCGTCACGCTGCGCGCCGTCGCGACGTCGATCGACGTCCCCGTCCGCGGCGGTAGCGTCACCGCCGAGGGCGAGGTCGACTTCCGCGGCACGCTCGCGGTCGACCGCGACGCGCCGGTCGGGTTCACCGACATCCGGCTGGCGTTCGAGGTGGAGACGGACGCGTCCGAGGAGGAGCTGGACACGCTCCTGAAGCTGACCGAGCGCTACTGCGTCGTCTACCAGACGCTCGCCGCCGGCCCGACGCTGCACAGCCGGATCTCCGCCGCCCCCGCACCGTCCTCCTGAGCGCGTCACCCCCGGGGCCCCCTGGAAGCGGCGGCGCGGCCGGCTCCGACGTGCTCCTGCGCGACGGAGAGCTGCTGCTGTCCCGCGACGATGGGGCCAGGGTCCGACACTGGGTGCGCCCGGCCGGTCGTCAGCTCAGCCGGTGTCCCCGTCGATGCGCGCGAGGAT
>CAZADJ010000042.1:13174-15583 GCA_964483845.1 uncultured Actinomycetota bacterium
GTGCGCCCGGCCGGTCGTCAGCTCAGCCGGTGTCCCCGTCGATGCGCGCGAGGATCGCATCGGTGTACTCGCGCGTGCCGACCTCGCGGGCACCGTCGATCCGCGGCGCCAGGTCGCCGGTGACCGTCCCCGCCGTGATCGTGTCCTCGACGGAGCGCTCGATCAGGTCGGCGGCCTCCTCCCACCCCATGCGGCGCAGCATCATCTCCGCGGAGAACATCAGCGCCGAGGGGTTCGCACGGTCCTGCCCGGCGATGTCCGGCGCGGTGCCGTGGACGGCCTCGTAGATCGCCCGGCCGGTCTCGTCGTTGACGTTGCCTCCGGGGCTCACCCCGATCCCGCCGATCTGGGCGCCGAGCGCGTCGGACAGGTAGTCGCCGTTCAGGTTGGTGGCGACGATGACGTGGTGGCGCTCGGGTCGCAGCAGCATCTCCTGGAACATGGCGTCGGCGATCTGGTCCTGCACCAGGATCCGGTCACCGGGCTCGCCGTCGCAGTCCTCCCAGGTGACCGCGTGGTCGGAGAACTCCTCGCGCACGACCTCGTAACCCCACTCCACGAACGCGCCCTCCGTGAACTTCATGATGTTGCCCTTGTGCACCAGCGTCACCGGTGAACGCTCGCGTTCGATCGCGTAGCGCATCGCCGCGCGCACGAGGCGCTTCGAGGCACGCTCGCTGATCGGCTTGATCCCGATGCCCGTGTCGGCGCCGAGCTCCCAGCCGTACTCATCGCGGAAGAACGCCCGACAACGTTCGGCCTCGTGCGAGCCGGCGCGCAGCTCCAGGCCCGCGTAGACGTCCTCGGTGTTCTCCCGGAAGATCACCGCGTGCACGCCTTCGGGGCGGACCAGCGGGCTGGGCAGTCCCTCGAACCAGCGCACCGGACGGATGTTGGCGTACAGGTCCAGGGTCTGTCGGAGCGCCACGTTCAAGCTGCGGATCCCCTTGCCGACCGGTGTGGTCAGGGGCCCCTTGATGCCGAGGAGGTGCTCCTCGAAGGCGCGCAGGGTCTCGTCAGGCAGCCACCGGCCGGTCTCGTCGTAGGCGGCGTTGCCCGCCAGCACCCGGCGCCAGACGATGCGACGCTTCCCTCCGTAGGTCGTAGCGACCGCCGCGTCGACGACCTCCTCCGTCGCCGCCCAGATCTCCGGACCGATCCCGTCGCCGGCGATGAAGGGGATGGTCGGTTCGTCCGGGACGTGGAGGCCACCGTCCGCCGTCGTCTCGATCCGGTTCGTCACCGTCGCTGACCTCCTCGCCGCCCTGTCCCCACCTGCGTGGAGCGTAGAGTCGTCGTGACGGACCGGCACGACGGAGTCCCACCGATCCGACCTCACGCTGCTGGCCCGGGCACGCGCCATCGGTGGAGTGCGTGAGTGCCATCGGCCGCACTGAGCCACTCCATCGACGGCGCCCGTGGCCTGCGGCGGCATCCGCGGGGTCGTCCGCGGCGGGTCACCTCAGCCCGTCCCGTCGTCGTCGGTGACGCGCTCGCGGCGGCTCGTGAGCCACGCGCCGAGCAGCACCAGCGCGGTGCCGACCAGGGCGACCGGGGCGATCTCCTCGCCGCGGAAGACGATCCCGAGGACGATCGCGACCACCGGGATGAAGTACGTCGCGATGGATCCGCGCGCCGCGCCGGTGCGTCCGACCAGCGTCGTCATCGCGACGAACGCCAGGCCGGTCCCGAGTACCCCCAGGGGGATCATGGCCAGGGTGCTCGACCAGGTGAACGTCGACGCCGGCAGACCGGCCAGCCCGAACGGTGTGACGACGACGAGCGCGACGAGCTGTGCGCGCAGCAGCACCGGCAGGGCGCCGTAGCGCTGCTGGAGCGGGACCGCGAGGTTCACGGCCAGGCCGTAGAGCGCCACCGCGAGGACCAGCAGCCCGACGCCGAGGGCGGAGGCGCGCGTATCCCCCGACGGCAGGGTGATCGCGACGACGCCGGCGAAACCGACGATGAGCCCGGCCGCCTGCGCCGGACCGGGCAGTCGGCGTAGCAGCACCGCGGCGATCAGCGCGCTGAACAGCGGGACCGCGCCGTTGATCATCCCGGCGACCGCGGACGCCACCCACTGCTGCGCGATCGGGAAGAGGAGCAGCGGTACCCCCATCCACACGACGCCGAGCGCGATGACACGCGGCCGGTCCTCGCTCCCCACGGGCCGGCGCGCCCGGGGGATCAGGGCGAGGGTCGCGGTCCCCAGCGCCAGGCGGGCGAGCGCGACCACCGGTGGCGAGAGGTCGTCGATGCCGATCGCGATGAACAGGAACGACGAGCCCCAGATCGCCGCGATGGCGGCGAGGAGCCCCCACTCGCCCGGGCCGAACGCCTCCGGGCGCGAGCCGGGCGCCGTCCCGATGACACGGCGACGGGCCGATGGGACCGGGGGATCCCCCGCCG
>CAZADJ010000043.1:0-4031 GCA_964483845.1 uncultured Actinomycetota bacterium
TTCACCGACGACTTCTTCGGACCGTGGGTCCGGGTCGACGGGTCGGCGGAGATCGTCGGCCTCCCCGACGCGATGGAGCCGCTGATCGACTACTACCGCCGCGTCCAGGGGGAACACGAGGACTGGGACGCCTACCGCGATGCGATGCGCGACGAACGGCGCGTCCTGATCCGGGTGACCATCGAGGAGGTGGGTCCGACCATCAGCGGGTGATCGGGGCGCCGACGGGTCACCTCGTCAGCTCAGCCACCCACCGGTCGCCGCCGCCGAGCCTCACCCGTCGGCGGCGGAACCGCCCGGACGGGTGTCCCTCGACCGCCGGTGGCGTGGTCGTTTACCGGAGGTGTCCGACCCGCGGCGCTGACGGGCCCGCTGCGCACACGACTCGCAGGCGATCACCGTGCCGCTGCGCGCGAGCGTGACCCTCCAGCTGTCGCAGACCGGGAACAGCTCCCCGCAGAGGGCGCACGGCCATCCGCCGTCGGCGTCGGGGACGTTCAGCGGCGCGACCTGGTGCACCGCCTCGTCTGCGCGGTGATCGGTCCCCCCGGCCATCTCGTGTCACCTCTCGGCGCCACCCACCGCTGCGAGCGTTCGCAGCGGTCTTCAGCACATCTTCAGACTCGCGGTCGACTCCGAGGGTGGGGGACGCGCCCGCGACGCCGCGCGCCCGCCCCGACCGAACGACGGGGGCCGCCCACTGGATCCCGACTCCACGTCCGATCGGACGGGGGCCGGCGGGCTCAGCCGCGACGCGACCCGCGACGGAGCCTGCGGCTGGCGCCACGCATCGACTTGCCGGTCGGCATCGGACCCTTCGGCATCGGCCCGGAGCTGTCGGAGAGCGCCGCGAGGCGGGTCTCGAGCGCAGCGACCTCCTTCTTCTTGATGCTCCGGGGCAGCTTCATGACGTGGGTGCGCAGCTTGCGCAGCTCGACCTCGCCCTCGCGGTCGCCGACGATCACCTCGTGCACCTCGACGTCGCTGCCGACGGCGCGGCGCATCTTGCGCGCCTCGCTCTTCATGAGGGACTTCAGCCCCGCCCGCGAGCCCTCGCCGACGAGGACGACCCCCGGGCGTCCGACGATCCGGTGGACGAGGTCCTGTCGGCGGTTGAAGGCGATCGCCGGGGTGACGTGCCACGGGCCGCGCATCGACTGCAGGACCATCGCGGCAGCGCCCGGCTGCCCGTCCATCGCCTCGAACTGCGCCGACGAGACGCGCCGGTTGAAGACGATCATCGCGGCGAGCGGGGACACGAGCAGGCCGGCGGCGATCCCCCACGTGAGCTCGCCCAGCGCCAGCCAGCCGACCAGGAAGGGGACGAGGAACCCGAGGACGGCCGCGGCGGCGAGGTAGGGCACGAACCGCGGATCGACCTCGCGCGTGCGGTCGAACGCGAGCTTGATCTGCTGGAGACGCTCTCGCACCGGGTGGCTCCCGTCTCGACGGTGTCGTCGACCGTACCGGGCCGGCCGGTGAGCGGGCATCCCGCCCGCGTCGCGGCACCCCGCCGTCCGCCGTGTGCGACACTCGCGCCGTCGGCGTGAGGAGGCGGGATCGAGCCCTTCCTGGAGGAGCACGAGCAGCTGCGCGGGTCGGTCCGCCGCTTCGTGGAGCGCGAGCTCGCCCCCCACGCCGACGAGTGGGAGGCCGCGGGACGCTTCCCCGACGAGGTCTTCCGCCGGATGGGTGAGCTCGGCTTCCTCGGACTGACCGTCCCCGAGGAGCACGGCGGCCAGGGGGGCGACTACTGGAGCACCGTCGTCCTCGCCGAGGAGCTGGCGCGCGCCGGCTGCGGTGGCGTGCCGATGGCGGTCGCCGTGCAGACGGACATGGCGACGCCACCGATCCTCCGCTTCGGGACGCCGCAGCAGCGGCGCCGCTACCTGGCGCCGGCGGTGCGCGGGGAGCGCATCGCCTGCCTCGCGATCACCGAGCCCGACGCGGGCAGCGACGTCGCCGCGATCTCCACCCGCGCGGTCCGCGACGGCGACGGGTGGGTGATCTCGGGCAGCAAGATCTTCATCACCAACGGTGCCCGTGCGGACTTCGCGACCCTCGTCGCGCGGACCGCGGACCGGTCGGACGATCGCGGTGACGCGCGCTACGCGGGTATATCGGTCTTCCTCGTCGACACCGACCTCCCCGGGTTCGAGGTCGTCCGGACGCTGGACAAGCTCGGCATGCGCTCGTCGGACACGGCGGAGCTCCGCCTCGACGAGGTGCGGGTCGACGACGACGCGCTGCTCGGTGACGAGGGCCGGGGCTTCCAGCAGATCATGTGGGAACTCCAGGGCGAACGGCTGATCGCCGCGATCCAGGCCGTGGCCGGGGCCCAGCGCACGTTCGAGGAGGCGCTCGCCTACGCACAGCGGCGGACCGCGTTCGGGCGGCCCATCGGCTCGTTCCAGGTGCAGCGCCACCGCCTCGCGGAGATGGAGACCCGCATCGAGGCGTGCCGGCGGCTCGTGTACGACTGCGCGGACCGCTGGAACCGTGGGATCTACGCCACCCGGCGGATCGCGATCGCGAAGCTGGCCTGTGCGCGTCTCGGCCACTGGGTCGCCGACGAGGCGATGCAGATCCACGGGGGCTACGGGTACTCGACCGAGTTCCCCGTCGAGCGTCGGTGGCGCGACGCGCGCTTGAACCGCATCGGCGGAGGGTCCGATGAGGTCCAGCGCGAGATCATCGCCGCGTCGCTCGACGCCGTGCCCGCGTCCGCTCCTGCGGGAGGCGGCCGCCCCGACCGCGGCGACGACCCGAGCGGTGTCTCCGACACGGGCCACACCGGCACCACCCGGCTCCCCCTCTACCGCGAGGAGCACGACGCGCTGCGCGACAGCGCCGCCGCGTTCGTGGCGCGCGAGATCGCGCCGCGCGTCGACGACTGGGAGCGTGACCGGGACTTCCCCCGGGAGCTGTTCCGCACCGTCGGTGCGGCGGGCTTCCTCGGGATGAAGTTCGACGAGCGCTGGGGCGGCTCGGGGCCGGATCTCCTCGCCGAGGCGGTCTGGGTCGAGGAGCTCGCCCGCGGAGGCTCGGGCGGCGTGGCGGCCGACCTCGGCGCGCACAGCCAGCTCGCGATGCTGTACGTGGACCGGGAGGGCCGTGACGACCAGCGGGAGCGCTACCTCACCCCCGGGATCGCCGGGGAGTCGATCGGCGCGCTCGCGATCACCGAGCCGGGCGCGGGTAGCGACGTCGCGGCGATCGCGACCCGCGCGCGACGGGACGGCGGCGACTGGATCCTCGACGGCACGAAGGTGTTCATCACCAACGGCGCGTGGTGCGACTGGGCGGTGGTCGCGGCCAGGACCACCAGCGGCGACGCGGCCGAGCACGGCGGTATCAGCCTCTTCCTCGTCGATGCCGCGGAGCCCGGTGTCTCCCGGCGACGTATGGAGATGGTCGGCTGGCGGACCTCCCACACCGGCGAGGTCACCCTCGACGGTGTCCGCGTCCCGAGCGGCGCGCTCCTCGGCGAGGAGGGGCGGGGCTTCTACGCGATCATGCGCAACTTCGTCTGGGAGCGGCTCACCATGAGCCTCGGCGCGGTGACCGCGGCGGAGCGCATCCTCGACGGTGCGCTCGGCTACGCGCGCGAGCGTGAGGTCTTCGGACGCTCGCTCGCGCGGTTCCAGGTCTGGCGCCACCGGTTCGCCGATGTCGCCGCCGAGATCGCCCTCGGTCGGGCGCTCACCGAGCAGGCCCTGCGGACGCACGTGGCGGGCGAGGATGCGACGCGGGTGGCGGCGATGGCCAAGCTCGTCACGCAGCGCACGGCCCACCGAGCGGCGGACGAGGCGGTGCAGGTCCACGGCGGCTACGGCTACGTGTCGGAGTTCCCCGCGGAGCGGTGGTGGCGGGACACACGCCTCGGGCCGATCGGCGGTGGGACCGACGAGATCATGCGCGAGATCATCGCCCGCACGCGGCCGGCGTGAACCGGCGTTCCGCCGGCTCTCCGTCAGTCCTCCGCGGCCGCGTCGGCCTCCGCCTTCGTCTCGTGGACGGTGCCGGGCGCG
>CAZADJ010000043.1:4131-15120 GCA_964483845.1 uncultured Actinomycetota bacterium
CGGCGGTGGCGGACCGGCGGCTAGTTCGCTGCTCGGCCGACCGTCTCGATGATGCGTCTCGCGGTGCGGACCGCGAACGCCATGATGGTGATCTGCGGGTTCACCCCGATGCAGGACGGCAGGGCGCTCGCGTCGGCGACCCAGAGCCCGTCGACCCCGCGGACCCCTCCCCAGGGATCCGCCGGGCCGTCCTCGGCCCGTCCCGCCACACGGTGCGTGCCGACCGGATGGTACGCGGAGAGCTTCAGCGCGTCGGCGGGCACACCGTCCTCACGGATGGTGCGGACGTCGGCCACGTCGCTGGCCCACCGTCGTTCGGGGCGTCCGACCAGGACACGCTCCGCTCCGGCCTCCAACAGCGCCTCCGCGCACCAGGCGAACCCGAGGGCGATGCGGCGCTCGTCCGCGTCCGTCAGCTGGTAGGTCGCGAGCGGCCGGCCCGCCGGACCTCGCCGCACCCGGCCGGTCGTCGAATCCTCGATCAGGAAGCCGGTCGTGGCCATCCGCTCCCCGGCCCCGATGAGCTGTTTCAGCGGTCTGCCGGTGAACGGGCTCTGACCGCCGGTCAGGGGTGGTGGCGCCGCCGTCGCCTCGATCATGATCCCGTGCTCGGCCAGGAGGGCGTCGCTCCCCCAGCTCTGGAGCACCCCCTCCCAGGCGCGGACCGCCTCCGGCATCTCGGCGGCGATGCCGATCGCCGGGTGGATCTGCAGGTTGCGCCCCCGCAGGCCGGAGGGGTCCGGGACGCCGGAGCGGTCGAGGAGCACCGGGGTGTGGAGCGCTCCGGCCGAGACGACCACGACCGGTGACTCCACCCGCACCGGACCGCGGGGCCGGTCACCGCGCTGCGGATCGAGGGCAGTGGCCTCCACCCCGAACACCCGGCCGTCGCGGTGGACGACGCGCTCCACCCGCGTCCGGGCGAAGATGCGCGCGCCGGCACGCTCGGCGCGGGGCAGCCAGGTGAGGTGGACCGCCTGCTTCGCGTCGAAGGGGCACCCGACCACCGACTCCCCGCAGCCCCGGCAGCCCCGCTGGTTGCGGTCGAGCGGCTCCCCCTCGTCCCCGCACATGGCCAGCAGTCCCTCGCGGAAGACCTCCGCGTTCCGACCCAGCACCCCGTGCGACGGGATGCCGACCGACTGGACCTGCTCCACCTCGTCGAAGATCGGCGCGAGATCGCCCGGACCGACGTCCTCCAGGCCGAGTTCTCGGCTCCAGCGCCTGAGGACCGCGTCGGGCGCACGGAAGCACGTGCCCGCGTTCACGACGGTGGTGCCACCGACGGCCCGTCCGAGCGGCACCGGGATCGGAGGGCGACCGAGGGTCCCGGTCAGTCCCGCGTCCCGGTACAGGTCGAGGAACCGCTCCCACGGCCCCTCGGCGCGGAAGTCCGTCCGGTCGTGGTAGCCGCCCTCCTCGACGACGACCACGTCGAGGCCGGCCTCGGCCAGCACCGCCGCGACCGGTCCCCCGCCAGCGCCGGACCCCACGATCACGGCGTCGCAGCGGACCACCTCGGGGATCTCCGGCCACGTCCGTGGCGACAGCCGGACGACGGGCGGCAGCGGGCCCACGGCCTCGCACCGGTCGAGCTTGCCGGCCCGATCGAAGCCGAGCGCGTCGGCCACCTCGCGCTGCGACAGGTAGGTGTTGACGAGGACGTGCTTCATCAGGTCCACGCGGCCGCGACGCAGCAGCGAACCGCTGGACGCCGCCCCGGCCACGATCCGCTCCCGATCACGTGGCGACAGGCGGGTGAAGGCTCGGCCCCGCGTGGCGATGGTCGACAGCTCCAGCGACCACAGCGCAGCCCGCAGGACGGCGACCACCGCGCGGTCCACCCGGTCGGCGATCAGCTCCGCCGCCCGGTGCGCCGTCGCCACGTCGCTCGCCGCGGGGAGCGGCCGGCCGCCCCGCGGGAGGAGCGCGTCGCCCACCGCTGACAGGATCCGCCGCTCCCGCCTGGAGAGGGACATCTCGGCGATCCGTCTCCTCCACGCCTCGGTCGGCCGGTCGGCGTCGTTACTCTAGGCTGCCGCGACGGCGGCGGCCCGTCGGGGCGGCGACGTCGGACGTCCGCGCGCCGCCAGAGCGACCAGGGATCGTCCGGGAGCCGCCGGAGCCGCGCAGGGACGCGGACGGACCCCCGTCCCGTGACCACGCGGCGGTCCACTCGTTCGTTGCGGGGAGGGGCTGGAGCCCAGCGGGAGCCGGACGGAACCGGACGTGAGCATGATGAACATCGCGCACTCGCGGGTGCTGGGACTGGCGCTCGCCGTGCTGCTCATCGCCGGCGGCCGTCTCGCCATCCACTACGTGAACCAGCTGGACGCCGGCTACCAGGTGCTGGCGGTCCTCGGGGAGTCCGGGCCCGGCCTGAACGTCGGCTCCGACGTGAAGGTCCGCGGGGTGCTGGTCGGCGAGGTCGTCGACCTCGCGTTCGAGGACGGCCGCGCGCAGGCCCTGCTCGAGATCCGACCCGACGAGCGCATCCCCCGGCACGTCGAGGTCGTCGTGACGGCGAAGACCCTCCTCGGACCGAAGCAGGTCGAGCTACGTCCCGGCGGGCCGCTGGCCCCACCGTTCCTGGAGCACGGTGACACCGTGAGCGCGGACCCCGACCACGGGCCGACGGAGGTCCAGGACGTGCTGCACGAGCTCGAGGACCTCTTCGCCGACATCGAACCGGCGCAGCTCGCGACCCTGGTCGACGCGCTCGGCTCGTTCGACGTCGAGGACGGGGAGATCCTCGCACGCAACATCGAGCTCGGGGCGGAGCTCGCCGACTTCGGCGCCCGGACGGCCGACGACCAGCTGGCCCGCATCGGGGCGATGGCCGACCTGGTGGAGGCCCTCGCGCCCCGCGCGCAGGACATCAACCGCCTGGCGGCCACGGTCCCGGAGTGGACGAGCCTGTTGCCCGACCGGCAGGCGGACGTCCGCGCCTCGCTCGACGCGCTCTCCGCCTTCTCGGTCGGCCTCGCGGAGCTCCTCGAGGAGGAGGAGCAGCGCATCGGTCGGCTCATGGTGCTCGGTGACCGCATCGGTGCGGTGATCGAGCCCCGGGTCCACGAGATCGGCAACCTCATCCACGGCGTGTACCGGTACTCACGCATGTTCGGACAGCACGGCGGCAGCCTCGACGACGGCACCGAGCACGCGATGTTCCGCGTCCACGTCGGCGAGGAGGGCACCTTCCGGCAGTTCTGCGAGTCACTGCCCGACCCGCTGCGCGCGGCGGCACCCGGCTGCGTCGCCCAGGGAGACGGCTGATGTCCGGAGCCGCTCCGCTCGCGAAGTTCGGCATCTTCGCCGTGATCTGCCTCATCGGTGCCGGCGTCCTCGTCATGGAACTCGGCAACATCGACCCGTTCGAGCGCCGCCGCACCTTCGAGGCGGTGATGCCCGACGCCGCCGGCCTGCTGGTCAACGACCCGGTCCAGATCGCCGGGGTCGAGGTCGGAAAGGTCGAGTCGATCGAGATCGTCCGGGGCGAGGCCGTCGTCACCTTCACGGTCCGCGAGGACCGCGTGCTCGGCGAGGACACCGAGATCGGGGTCCGGTGGCGCAACCTGATCGGGCTCCGCTTCCTGTACCTCTACCCGGACGGGCCGGGTGACCTGCCCGACGGCCACCGGTTCGACGCGGACGACCTCCGCACGCCGACGGACCTCACCGCGTTCCTCGGCCGGCTCACCCCGATCATGCGCGCGCTGGACCCCGAGGTGGGCAACATCGTCGTGGAGGCCCTCTCCGAGTCGCTGTCCGGCCGCGAACAGGAGGTCCGCGACCTCATCGCGAGCGCTGCCTCCCTGCTCAACGCGGTGGCGGACCGGGCCGAGGAGACCGGGCGGGTGATCGACAGCGGCGCGCAGCTGCTCGACGCGTACGCCGAGCGTGAGGACGAGCTGCGCGACCTCATCAGCGAGTTCTCCGAGGTCGCCGCCACCGTCGCGGAGCGCAACGACGCGCTCGTCGACGCGGTCTCGCGCATCGCCGACGGTGAGGAGGAGCTCGAGCGACTGGTCGTTGACAACGACCGGGAGATCCGCGACGCGCTCGGCGCGCTCGACGAGATCGGCGACGTCCTCGCGACGAACCACGACGAGCTGGAGCAGATCTTCGCGTTCACCGGGACCGGCATCGTCCAGTACCACCGCATCTCCCGGTGGGGGCAGTGGTTCAACATCCGCGCCCCCGGTCTGTCGTTCGGCGAGGAGGTCGCCAGCACCGAGCGCGGGGCGTGCATGCCGCCGACGGTCCCCCCTGACTCGGACGAGCGCTACCACCGGGTGCCCTGCGACTCGGGGCCGGCCGGTGCCGGGTTCTTCAGCGGTGCGCTCGCCGGCGTCGGCGACCCGGGAGGTGGGCGCTGATGTTGCTGGACCGTAGTCCCGTCGCGGTCGGGCTCGTCGCCACCGTCGTGATCGGCGTGGCGACCGCGTTCGCGATCGCGGTCTCCGGCGACCTGTTCCGGACCGGCACCCCGATCGTCGCGGAGTTCGAGAACTCCGAGGGCCTGAAGCCCGGCGACGACGTCATGGTCGCGGGCATCCGTGCCGGCTCGGTGGACGACGTGCGCATCGTCGGCGACCGCGTCGAGATCCACCTCGTCGTGGAGCCGGAGATCGCCCGCGACGCCAGCGCGCGCATCGTCCTGCGCAACCTCCTCGGCCGGCGGGCGGTCGAGGTCCTGCCCGGGTCCGAGTGGGACCACCTGATGGCCGACGAGGACGATCCCCGCATCCCGCTCGATCGGACCAGCAGCCTCGTGGACATCCCCGACCTCGGTGACGAGACCGTCGCGCTGCTGCGCGACTCGGACGTCGACGCCCTGGAGAAGCTGATCGTCTCCCTCGCCGACGTGACCGAGGACCAGCGCGACGAGGTCGGCGAACTCCTCGACGGACTGCGGCGCTTCAGCGCCGTCCTGGCCGACAACCGTGACGATCTGGAACGGCTGATCGTCCGGGCCGAGACGGTCGTGGACGCCGCCGCCGACCGCGATCAGGAGCTCGTCACGATCATCGACGAGTTCGGCTCGACCCTGGACACGCTCGTCCGGCGCCGCGCCGAGGTGGTCCGCTTCCTCGACGAGACGGCCTCCAGCACGACGGCCGTCGCCGACCTCGTCGGTGACGAGCGCGAGCGCATCGACCGCGTCCTCGCCGAGCTGCACGACGTCCTCGAGATCGCCGACCGGCACCAGGTCGACATCGCCCACTCCTTCGCGTACGGCGGCGTGGCCTTCTACGGCTTCTCGCAGGTCGGCGCGGAGGGCGAGGGCGACACGCCGTACTGGGGCAACATCCTCACGACCGGTGCGGGCCAGCTCGGCATCGACGCGTTCGCCGGCTGTGGCGGCGTGCTCGACGAGTTCCTCGACGAGGTGTTCGCGGAGGAGACGGAGTGCCCCGAGGCGGGCGGGCCGTCCGCGCCGGACAGCGGCGCGAGCGGCACGTCCGGCGACGGCGGCGGCGCCACGATCGACGGGGACGAGCCGGTCCCGTCGCTGCCGTCGTTCAGCCAGCTGTTCACGGGTGGACTGCGATGACCGCTCGGCTCGCGCGTCTCGTGCTCGCCGTCGCGGTCGTCGTCGGCGCGGCCCTCGGGCTCGCGGCGTGCACCGACGGCGGCGCGGGGTCCTACGAGGTCAACGCCGAGTTCGACCGCGCGTTCAACCTCTTCGAGGGGTCCCGCGTACGCGTCCTCGGAGTCGCGGTCGGCACGGTCGAGGAGCTGCGCTTCGAGCCGGGGATGGACACGGTCCACGCCCGTCTGCGCATCGACGGGGACGTCGAGCTGCCCGCCGAGGTCGGTGCGACGGTGGTCTTCGGCGCGCTGCTCGGCGAGCGCCACGTCGAGCTCGACCCGCCCTACACGGGCGGCCCGCGACTCGAGGACGGCGCCACGATCCCGGTGGAGCGGACCCAGGTCCCGGCGGAGTTCGACGAGGTCCTGGAATCCCTGAACGACTTCCTGGAGGGTCTGCCACCGGAGGAGGTCGCCCGCCTCGTCCACAACGCCGCCGATGTGCTCGACGGACGCGGCGAGGAGCTGGGCGAGACCCTCGAGGACGTCCAGGTCGCGGTCGAGGTGCTGCGGGACAACGACGAGGCCATCGTCCGCCTCGCGAGCCGCCTGGCCGACCTCAGCGCCACGCTCGCGACCCGCGACCAGCAGATCGGTCGCATCATCGAGGACTGGAACACGGTCATCGGCACCCTCGCCGACGAGCGCGCCGCGATCGACGCCTCGCTCGACGGCGTGGCCAGGATGAGCGCCGAGCTGGGCGATCTCCTCGCGACGAACCGGGAGAACCTCGAGGAGGACATCCGCACCGTCACGCGCATCGGTCGCACCGCCGAGCGCAGCATCGACGAGCTCGAGCTGCTGCTGCTCGGCCAGTCCGAGCTGTACCGGCACGCGGAGCGCGTCTTCGACTTCGAGCGCAACTGGCTCCCGCTCGTCAACCACTCCGAGGACCTGCCCCGGGTCATGGGCGACCGCCTCGCGAACCGGCTCGCCGGGCTCTGCGACCGCCTCGGGATCGACGAGTGCGCGGATCCGGACTTCTGGGAGGACGGCCTGCCCGAGGAGATCTGCATCCCCGGGCTCACGCCGTGCCCGGGCGACGAGGGGGCCGGCGCCGACAGCGAGGCGGTCCCGTTGGACGAGGCGCTGCGCGAGGCGATCGAGCTCGTCCCAGCGCTCCCCGACGCGCTCGCCGAGGAGCGCGCCGACGGCGACGGCGACGGGGCGGACGGTGAGGACGGTCCGCTCGACGTCGCCGGCCTCGATCCCTTCGTCCGGGGGGCGCTGCGATGATGCGGCGGATCCTCGACATCGGTGTGGCGGGACGGCTCGTCGCCCTCGTCGCCGTCCTGACGCTCGCCGCCACCGGGCTCGTCGGCTGCGCGAACGACGACCATCTCGAGGTGGAGGCCGTCTTCGACGACGTCATCGACCTGGTCCCGCGCCACCACGTGCGGGCCGGTGACATCCCGATCGGTCACGTCACGGACATCGAGCTCACCGACGACGACCGTGCCCGCGTGACCATGCGCGTCCAGCCGGACAGCGGCCTGCCCGCCGAGGTGGAGGCGGTGCTCCGCCAGACCAGCCTGCTCGGCGAGCGGTACGTGGAGCTGCGGCCGATCGGTGACGAGGGCCGGCTCTCTGCGGGCACGATCGAGCAGACGCGGATCCTGTCGGACGTCGAGGATCTCGTCGCGACCGGCGGCGACCTCATCGCCGGGGTCGCGGCCGACCGGCTGGCGACCGCAGTGGAGGTCGGTGCGGTGGCGTTCGGAGGGCGGGGTGGGACCCTCGGGACGATGCTGGAGCGGGCCGAGGTCTTCGTCGGCCGGTACGACGAGGGCCAGGACGATCTCATCCGTCTGATCGAGGCCTCGGACGTTCTGCTGACCGAGCTCGCGACCGAGGCGGACACGCACGGCGACGCGATCGCCGAGCTCGCCCGTGCGTCGCGGGCCCTGTCGGAGGAGGACGAGCGGCTGCTCGACGCGATCGACGATCTCGCCCGGCTGTCCGACGTCGGTGCCCGGATCCTCGCCGAACACGGTGACGAGTTCGACGACCTGATCCGGCGGCTGCGCCTCATCCTCGAGGAGGTCATGCGCATCGACGGTGCGCTCCAGAACGCGCTGTTCTGGTTCCCGCGCCACAACCTGCACGTCCCGGGCGGCGTGCTGTTCGAGATGTCCCAGGTCTGGGCGGACATCTCGATGTGCGGCGTGCACTCCGAGGAGGACAACCCGGCCAACTCCTGCGACCCGCCGAACCCCGGAGTGCCGAACGAGCCGCCGCCCACCTGGCTGGGCCCCGACGGGTGCGACCTCGAGCACGAGGACTGTCCGTACCCGGAGGACGCCGAGCCGTACCAGCCGAGCACGGAGGGTGACCGATGAGCATCGGTCGCACCGTGCTGAACCTCGCCGCCCTCACGCTCGTCTCGGGCGCGCTGGTCGTCTACGCGGTGGTGAACTGGATCGGCACGGACCTCTTCGAGCCGGACAAACAGGTCACCGTGGTGATGCCCGACGCGGGCGGTCTCGCCCCCGACCAGCAGGTGACGGTGCGTGGCTACCAGGTCGGCGTCGTCGACACCCTCGAGCTCACCGAGGACGGGGTCGCGATCAGCCTGGACATCGAGCCGGAGGAGAACGTGCCCGAACGCGCCGTGGTCCAGGTGCTGCGGCGCTCCCCGATCGGCGAGCAGGCGATCGACTTCATCCCCGTCGCGCCGGGCTGGGAGCCCGACGGCGACGGCTCCGGTCGGGCGTCGGTGGTCCCCGCACGCGTCCCGGTCCACGCCGACTGGCAGCCCGCACCGCACGGCGCGACGATCCACCCCGTCGTCGCCGTCCTCCCCTCGTCGGTCCCGGCGATGCTGGAGCGGGCGGAGACCCTGCTGGTCGCTGTCGACGGCGACGACGTGGGCGTGGTGGTCAGGGAGCTCGCGGCGGCGTTCGACGGCCGCACCGATATCCTGCGGGAGCTGAACCGCGCCACCGCCGATCTCGGCGAGACGCTCGTTGACGGCATCCCCGAGTTCGAGCGGCTCATCGACTCCAGCGGGCCGGTGCTCGCGTCCCTGCGCGACCACCGCGATGCGCTCGCCGAGAGCTTCACCCACGCCGCGGACGTGTCCCGGACGCTCGCCGACAACCGCTCGACGCTCGACTCGATCGTGGACGACAGCCGTGTCGCGCTGCGCCAGGCCGACGCCCTGGTCCGCAACGAGCGTGCGGACGTCTCGTGCCTCGTCGACGACCTGCTCACCCTCAACGAGGTCTTCTCGCAGGACGAACAACTGGACCAGCTCGCCCGCCTGCTGGACCTGAACCGCTTCTTCTACGGCGGTTTCGACGCCGGGACCCAGTGGGATCCGTACCGACCCGGGATGATCTGGGCACGGGTGAACCTGCTGCTCTTCGAGGAGGGCGCCGGCGAGCCCGAGGTGCCGCGGCGCCCGACCCCCGCGACCCTGCCCGGCGCCGCCTGTCAGTCACCGTTCGGCCTCGGCGTCAACGCGGTGCGCCAGAACGACCCGCCTCCCCAGCCCCCGGATCCGACGTCACCGGGCATCGACTACGCCCCGCTCGCCGACGAGGACGACCGCCCCGCGCGTCGCGACCCCGACGATCCTCCCGGTCGTGACACCCCGCCAGCGGCCGTCGGCCCGAGCGAGCCCCTGCCGGAGACCGGCGCCCACGCCCTCGTCGTCCTCGGCGCGCTCTCCCTCGCGGCGGCCGCCGCGCTCCGGCATCGACACTGAACGCCGCTCACGCCCGAGTCGATCTTCGCTCTTGCTCCCCGGTCGGTTCGTGCTCACCCGTCCCCGCGGAGCGTCCGCACGAGCCGCCTGCCGACCCGCACCCACAGCGGGTAGGTGGCCAGGATCCCCGCCGCCAACAGGTCCATCCCGGGGCCGCGCTCCTCGTGCTCGACCTCGAGCACCCCGGAGTTCCACATGAAATCACGTCCGGACGGCTCCCCGAAGGTGCGCCACAGCGGCCGGAAGGCCGGTGCGTCGAGGTAGATCGCGGTCGATCCGGCGACGAACACCGTCGCGACCCCGGTCTCCAGCGCGCGGGCCGTGCGTTCGTCGGGCACGTACCGCTCGATCGCGGCCCCGACCCCGATGAGGAGCGGAGGATCGAGGAGGAAGCTCACGGCCGGCCCCGTCGTCGCGTCGCTGAGGAGCGTAGACGCCCGGAGCCCCGGTACCGTGACCACATGCTCATCAGGGAGGCTGAGCCAGCCGATCTGGACCGTGTCGCCGCGCTGACGCTGGCCGCGTACCGGTCCCTGCCCCGCCCCGTCACCCCGGCCTACGAGCGACGGCTCGCCGACGTCCGGGAGCGCATCGCGGAGGGGGCGACGGTGCTGGTCGCGGAGGACGACGCGGGCGAGGTCGTCGGAACGGTGACGCTCGTGCTGGACGACGGGGAGTACTTCCAGCACGACTACGGCTCCGACGGCGACGCGGCCTTCCGGATGCTCGCGGTCGACCCTACTCACGCAGGGGCCGGCGTCGGCCGTGGCCTGGTCGACGAGTGCATCGACCGGGCGCGCGCCGCGGGCCGGCAGCAGCTGGTGATCACGACCATGCCCTGGATGACGACCGCGCGGGGGATGTACGAGCGCCGCGGCTTCGTGCGGCGCCCCGACCTCGACCAGCACTACCCGAGCGGCCGGGGGCTCGCCTACGTGCTCGAGCTCCGCCCCGCGGACACGGACGCACCGGCCGACCGGGGCGGTACGACCGACCGACGGAACGTACGGAGGAGCGGCTGAGATGTGCGGACGGTTCGTGGTCTTCTCCGAGCCCGGCGACCTCGCGAAGCTCTTCGAGGTGGATCAGATCCGCACGGATGAGATCCCGCCGCGCTACAACATCGCCCCGACGCAGGAGGTCTACTCGATCGCGCAGACATCCGACGGCGAGCGTCGCCTCGGAACCCTGCGTTGGGGGCTCGTTCCCCACTGGGCGAAGGAGCCGCGCTCCGGGCCGATCAACGCCCGGGCCGAGACCGTCGCGGAGAAGCCGATGTTCCGGACGGCCTTCTCGCGCAGTCGCTGCATCATCCCGGCGGACGGCTTCTACGAGTGGCGAGAGGACCCGACGTCCGGGAAGAAGATCCCCCACTTCATCCACCGCGAGGACGGGCATCCGCTGGCGTTCGCCGGCCTCTGGAGCGCGTGGCGCCCGAAGGACGCCCCGGACGCCGATCCGCTCACGACCTGCGTGATCATCACGACGGCGGCGCAGGACTGGGTGAAGGAGATCCACGACCGCATGCCCGTCTCCCTGCCGCAGGACGCCTGGGACCGGTGGCTGGACCCCACCGTCGACGACAAGGAGGGCCTACAGGAACTGCTCGAACCGCGCCTCCCCGAGACCCTCACGTACCGGAAGGTCTCGACCAGAGTGAACAACGCGCGCAACGAGGGACCCGA
>CAZADJ010000044.1:0-12716 GCA_964483845.1 uncultured Actinomycetota bacterium
ACGGGAAGGACGCTCCGTGGAGCGGCCTCGCCGAGCAGGGGAGGGCCCGTGACGCCGTACGAGGGCCCGTGGCGCGAGCTGGTGCGCACGAGCGGTCGCGTCCTCCACGGATCCACAGGGAGGCGGCCGCGCGAAGGCGTGCCGACTAGCCGACGCCCCGGTCGGTCTCCAGAAGGCGGAGCCAGACCTCGCTCATCGTCGGGAACGCCGGGACTGCGTGCCACAGCGTGCTGATCGGGACCTCGCCGACGACCGCGATGGTCGCGGCGTGGAGCATCTCGCCGACCTCGGGTCCGACGAACGTCGCCCCGACGATCACGTCGCGGTCGTCGTCGATCACGAGCTTCGCGGTGCCCGAGACGCCCTTGCCACGCAGCGCACCGCCGGCGGTGTGCCCGATGTCGTAGGTCACGGTGCGCACGGTCAGGCCGTCTTCACGGGCCTGTTGCTCGATGCGGCCGACCGCCGCCACCTGTGGGTCGGTGAACACCACGCGTGGGATCGCCGTCTCGTCGGCCCAGGCCCCCGCCCCCGGCCAGACGTCACCCTCGTGTCCGCCGAGGAGGTCGCCGATGAGACGTGCCTGGTACTTGCCCTGGTGGGTGAGCAGCGCCCGTCCGTTGACGTCACCCGCCGCGAACAGCCAGTCGCCGTCGACCCCGGCGACCCGGAGGTGGCGGTCGACCTCCAGGTAGCCGCCCGGCTCGAGCCCGACGCTGTCGAGGCCGATGTCGTCGGTGCGGGGTCGGCGGCCGGTGGCGATGAGGATCTCGTCACCGACGAACTCACGACCATCGTCGGTGGTCAGCGTCACCTCACCGGATCCGTCACGACGGACGCCGGTCCCGAGCGTGCCGGTGTGGACGTCGATGCCCTCGGCCTCGAGCGCATCGGCCAGCTCCCGGCCGGCGAACGGCTCCTCCGGCGGGAGCAGGTGGTCGGTCATCTCGACGACGGTGACCTCACGCGACCCGAGACGCCGGAACGCCTGGGCCATCTCGGTGCCGACCACGCCACCGCCGAGCACCAGGAGGCGTTCCGGGATCTCCTCCGCGGCGGTGATGTCACGGTTGTCCCAGACGTCGATGTCGTCGATCCCGTCGATCGGCGGCATCGCCGCCGCCGTACCGGTCGCGACGACGACCGCGCGTGAAGCCTCCAGCTGGAGGATCCCCCCGTCGGAGGTCTCCACCTCGACGCGTCGCTCACCGGTGATCCGTCCGTGGCCGCGGATGAGCTCCGCGCCGATCGACTCCACCCACTTCACCTGCGAGGCGTCGTCCCAGTCGCTGGTGAACGCGTCGCGCATGGACAACGTGCGCTCGACGTCGACCTCACCGGTCACGGCGTCCTGCGCACCGGGCACCCTCCGAGCGGCGGCGAGCGCGTCACCGGGTCGCAGCAGCGCCTTGGACGGCATGCACGCCCAGTACGAGCACTCGCCGCCGACGAGCTCGCCTTCGATGATGGCGACCGACAGATCGTGCTCTCGTGCGTAGCCGGCGACGTTCTCCCCCGTGGAGCCCGCACCGATCACGATGACGTCGTACCGCCTGCCGTCCACTGGTTCTCCTCTGTCGTGGGTCTGCGTCCAGGGAACACTGGAGGGGACCTGGGGGTTCCGTTCGTTCGTCCGCATCGACACGTGGGACGCACTTGTCCCGGCCCCGATGGACGCTGGGACGTGCCGTCGGGATCGAGCGCGGTGGCCGTCACCTCGATCCGGCGGTGACGAGGTCGTCCACGAAGCCGCGGAGCCGCTCTACGGCGTCAGCGTCGACGGGCTCGCTCAGCCGCGTGAGGCTCTCCTTCAGGTCGCGGTACGTGGACGCCTCCATGCCGCACCGCCGGCAGGCCTCGAGGTGTGCGGAGACCTTCGCCGCCGTGGCGGCATCAAGCTCACCGTCGATGTGGGTCTGCAGGACGCGAGCGACCTCCCTGCATCGAAGCTCGTCGTGACGTCGGCGTAGCCAGCCTCTCACCTGGCACCTCCTCGTAGGAACCCCCCGTCCTCGAGCTCCTGACGCAGTTGCTTCCTCGCCCGGTGGAGCCGGCTCATGACCGTCCCGATCGGGATCCCGAGCACGTCCGCTGCCTCCTGGTAGGTGAGCCCGTCCACGTCGACGAGGACGACGACATCCCGCTTCTTCTGTGACAACGACTCCAGCGCAGCAACGAGGGCGTGATCGACGGTGTCGAGCATGACGTGCTCCTCGGCGCCGCCGCGGCCGTCGGGTCCGTGGGCAGCGGTACGAGCGAACTCGCGGTCATGGTCGTCGACGAGAAGCGGGCGGCGTTCGCGCAGGGAGTTCTTCCAGGTGTTGCGCAGGATCGTGAGCAGCCAGGCACGAGGATGCTTGCCGTCGAACCGGTCCAGCGCCCGGTACGCGCGCACGAGGGTGTCCTGCACCAGGTCCTCGGCGTCCGCGGGATCGCTGGTGAGACGCCGTGCGACCCGGAGGAGCACCTCGAGCTCGGGTTCGACGTAACGGCGGAACGCCTCCTCGAGCGTCAGGTCGGCTGGGCCGGTCCTCTCCTGCCGTGGCGACGCCGACCGGGACCTGTCACGTTCGGCCACGGCGACGTCACGACGCGTGCGTGACCGGCGCTCGTCGGCCTCGGTGTCGGCGCGCGTCAACTCGGGTTCCGTCCGGTGACGGTCGTCGTGTCCACTGGTCCCCGCCGCTCGGCGTCGTGGTGGTCCCACCGTGATCTGCGTTCCCTGCCGTTCGCGTCGGGGAACACGCCGACGCCCGCGACCCTTCCATCGACTGCGACCGTCGGATCCGTGGTCGATCGACCGCTGACGACGGAAGAGCTCGCGCCGGTCCCGGGTTAGCGCTGGTAGGGACGCGGCGACCGGACCAGGTCGTCCGATGTTGCCGAGCCACCGAGGTGGCCGATGACGATCCGTTCGCTGCGCACCGTCGGGCTCATCGCTGTGCTCGGACTCATCCTGGCTGCCTGCGCCTCGGATCCGGCGGTCGAGGATGCGGAGCCGGATGGGGAGGCGGTCGCAACGGGCGAGCTCCCGGACGGTCCTTCCGCGCTCGACGACATGGACGACCCGGCGTTCCCCGAGCCGCTCGTCGAGACCTCCGAGATCATCTCCGGCGGGCCGCCACCCGACGGCATCCCCCCGATCGACGAGCCGCACTTCGTCGATGTCGACGAGGCCGACGAGTGGATCGAGGACCGTGAGCCGGTGGTCTGGCTCCGCGTCGATGACGACGTGCGCGCGTACCCGGTACAGATCCTCATCTGGCACGAGATCGTGAACGACACGGTCGGGGGGACCCCCGTGGCGGTCACCTACTGCCCGCTGTGCAACACGGCGGTCTCGTTCGAACGCGTCGTCAACGGGGTCGAGACGACCTTCGGGACCTCCGGCCGGCTCTTCAACTCGGCGCTGGTCATGTACGACCGTGCCACCGAATCCCTCTGGAGCCACTTCACCGGCGAGGCCATCGTCGGGGTGCTCACCGGGGAGCAGCTCGAGATCATCCCGTCGCCGCTGCTCGCGTGGTCCGACTTCAAGGCCGACCACCCCGACGCGCTCGTCCTGGACGTGGAGCGCACGGGTCACAACCGCGCCTACGGCACCAACCCGTACACCGGTTACGACGACCCCGACGGCCGCCCGTTCCTGTTCCGTGGCGACGTCGACGAGCGGGCATCCGCCCAGCAGCGTGTGGTCGCGGTCGAGATCGGGGACGTGGCCAGAGCGTGGACGCTCGAGGCGATCAGCGGCGGTGAGGCGGCGGCGACGAACACGGAGGTCGGCGATCAGCAGATCGCGATCCTCTGGCGGGCCGGGCAGTCCACGGCGCTCGAGGACAGGGACGTGGCGGGCGGACGTGACGTCGGCTCCGTCGCCGTGTTCATCCCCGAGGCGGACGGCGAGACGCTCACCTTCACGACACGCGACGGCGACTTCGTGGACGAGGAGACCGGTACGACGTGGAACCTCGCCGGCGAGGGTGTCGACGGTCCGCTGGCCGGTGAGGAGCTCGAGCAGGTGCACCACTTCGACACCTTCTGGTTCGCCTGGGCAGCGTTCCAGCCCGACACGGAGCTCGTGGAGGCGGGATGAGCCGCACGATCGCGATCGTCGGTGGTCTGGCGGCGCTCCTGGTCGCCGGGGCGGCGGCGCTCGTCCTGCTCGGTGTCCCCGGGGACGACCCGGCGGTCGACGAGGGACCCGGCGAGCCGATCGCCGGCACCGACGGCCCACTCGATGAGCAGGCCCCCGATCGTCGGGGCGAGCCGGTCCCCGAGCAGGACTTCGAGATGTTCGACGGTACGACGGCCTCGATGGCCGACTACGAGGGGCAGCCGGTCGTGGTCAACTTCTGGGCGTCGTGGTGTCCTCCGTGCGTCGCGGAGATGCCCGACCTCGAGACGATCCACGGCGAGTTCGCGGGCGAGGTCGCCTTCCTCGGCATCAACACCCAGGATTCGCCCGAGGCGGCCGCCGATCTCGTCGAGCAGACCGGGGTGACCTACGACCTCGCGCGCGACCCCGACGGGGAGCTCTTCCAGGCCTTCGGGGTCTTCGGGATGCCGACGACCTTCTTCGTCTCCGCCGACGGCGAGATCGTCGAGCGGCACACCGGCATCATGACCCTCGACCAGATGCGTGACTTCGTCGAGGACGGGACATCGCCGTGACCGCGGCGTTCGTCCTCGCGTTCACCGCGGGGCTGGTCGCGACGGTCAACCCGTGCGGGATCGCGATGCTGCCCGCCTACCTGTCGTACTTCCTCGGGCTCGACGACGAAGCGGACGCCACCGGCCCGAGCACCGTCGGTCGGGCGCTGACCATCGGCGGGATCGTCTCCGTCGGCTTCCTCGTCGTGTTCGGGATCGTCGGTCTGCTCGTCACCCTCGGGATGCGCGAGGTCATCGGGTTGATCCCGTGGGCGGCGCTGCTCGTCGGCGCCGGCATCGGCTTCCTCGGCGTGGCGATGCTGTCCGGTTTCGAACTGACCGTGAACCTGCCGAAGATCGGCGGCGCGAGCGACGGACGTCGCTACGGCGCCGTGTTCACCTTCGGGGTGTCCTACGCGGTCGCGTCGCTGTCGTGCACGTTGCCGATCTTCCTCGTCGTGGTCGCCGGCACCATCCCGACGCTGAGCCTCGTGGGCGGTGTCGCCACGTTCCTCGTGTACGGCCTCGGGATGTCGCTCGTCCTCGTCGTGGTGACGCTCGCGATGGCGTTCGGCAAGCGCTCCATCGTCCAGCGCATCCGCGGATCGGCGAGGTACGTGAACCGTGTGGCTGGCGGGATCCTCGTGCTCGCCGGCGCGTACATCGTCTGGTTCTGGGTGACCAACCTCAGGCACGGCGCCCTCGCGCCGAGTGGGCCGTCGATCCTCGTCGAGCAGATCTCGGCGCGTCTCACCAACCTGATCGGCGACGCCCCCCTGCTGTGGGGGCTGGGCCTGTCGGCGCTCCTGATCGCCGCGGTGGTGTACGCGTGGCGGGGGGAGAGGCGGTCCCGTCCGTTCGTCCCGAACGGGAAGGACGCCAGACGGCCCCGTCCGTGTTGCCTTGAAGGGAGCGACGGTGCGGGCACCGGCGCTCCGCCGCGCACGGCAGACCACGACCACCAGGAACAGACACCGGAGGACACCCATGCCACGCGTACCGGTACACGACCTCGAGACCGCCCCGGAGCCGAGCCGTGACCAGCTGAAGCAGTTGCGGGAGCGGCACGGGACGATCCTCAACATCCACGGTGAGATGGCTCACGCCCCGGCTGTCATCGGCCTGTACACCAGCGCTGAGAACACGATCGCAGAGAACTCCTCGCTGGACCGATCCACCCGGAAGGCGATCCACCTCGCGGTCGCGGAGGTGAACGACTGCGATTACTGCCGCTCCGCCTACACCGGGGGGGCGAAGACGGCCGGCTTCGACGAGGACCAGTGCCTCGCGATCCGGCACGGCACCGTCGACTGGGACGACGGGCTCGCAGCCCTGCTCGACGTCGCCCGTGAGATCGCCGGCAACAGGGGTTACGTCACCGACGGGACCTGGCAGGCCGCGGTCGACGTGGGCTGGAGCGACACCCAGATCCTCGAGGCCTTCGCTGATGTCATCCGTGCGACCATGACCAACTACTTCAACCACCTCGTCGGGACGGAGATCGACGTGCCGCGGGCACCCGGGGTGGAGTGATCCAGGCGGCGATCAGCGTTCGGACCAGTAGCGTTCGGCGGCGCGGAACTCTGCGAGAGCGCGGGGTCCGTTGCGCTCCTCGAGGTGGCGGTAGAACGCCTCGCGATCGACGTCGCGCAGCTCCAGCTGCTCGGTGCGGTACGGAGCGAGGGAGGACCCCGGTCGGCGGGAGCGCTTCCGCTCCGTGTACCGCTCCACGAACGCCGCGACGTTCGTGGCGCTCGTCCAGTCGGCCTTGTAGACGGTCCGCCCGCCCCGGTCGATGATCCACGTCATGTTCGGCAGCAGGCCGAAGGCGCGGTGGGCGGTGCCCTCGAGGTCGTCGACGAGGATCGGACGGCGGATGCCAACCTCGTCGCGCAGTCGACGCGCCGCGTCGAGCTTGTCGTCGAAGGTCCCGTGGTGGCCGACGTGCTCGCCGGGGTGGGCCTCACGGGTGTAGACGAACGCCCACGCGATCTCGGGATGGCGGTCGCCCGCCTCGTCGAGCAGAGGACCCTCTGCCGCGCAGTACGGTCAGGTGAAGGAGCCGAACTCGAGAACGGCCATGCGGTCGCGCCAGAGCTCCGATAGCGCCACCTCATCACCGTCGTCGAGGCGCGTGAGCGTGGCGTCGGGGGCGGGGACGCCGACCCCCAGGTGGGTCGGGAAGGCGCCGAACTCCCGGGCCTCCCGTCCGCTGGTGACGTACTCGTCGAACCGAGGGTAGTTGTAGCCGTCAGCGGCGCTCATCCACGCTCCGGGTCGCTGGAGGTGTCTCGGTGGACCCGATCGGATTCGAACCGACGGCTTCCTCCATGCCATGGAGGCGCTCTGCCAGGCTGAGCTACGGGCCCGCGACGGGCCGCGATGGTACCAGCGGGGTCGGTCGGCGCAGCCGCTAGTGTCCTTCGGCACCGCGCATGGAGGAGCCCCGCGTGCCGCTGCGCGAGACGGCGTCGTGACCCTGACCCTGCGCGTCTCGGCGCTCTGGGAGCGGCTCCGCGGATCCCTGTGGTTCATCCCGGCGGTCGCGGTGCTCCTCGCGCTGGTTGCGGGCACGGTGCTCGCGACGTGGCCGCCGACCGTCGGCGCCGTGCTCGAACCGTTGGCGTTCGACGGGACCGCGCCCGGTGCGCGCACGCTGCTCACGGCGATCGCCGGCGCGATGATCACCGTGACCGCGCTCACCTTCACGCTCACCGTCGTCGCGCTGCAGATGGCGAGCTCGCAGTACTCGCCGCGCGTGCTGCGGGGCTTCCTCGCCGACCGCAGCAGCCAGATCGTGCTCGCGCTGTTCCTCGCGACGTTCGCGTACGCCATCGCGGTGCTCCGGGTCATCCGGGAGGAGGGTCCCGCCACGACCGAGGTCGTGCCGCAGCTCGCGGTGGGTCTCGGCGCGCTGCTGACCCTGCTCAGCGTCGGCGCGCTCGTGTACTTCATCCACCACCTCACGCAGCAGCTCCGGCTCGAGACGATCCTCGACGAGATCGTCCGCGAGACCCTCGGCGCGATCGACGACGCCTACGACGACCGTTCGGCGCTCACCACCACGTCGCTCCCGGAACCTCCGTCGACGGCGCATCGGGTGTGGTCGCACCACACCGGCTACCTGCAGGCGGTCCGTCCGGGCGGGCTCGCCGACGCGGCCGAGGCCGCCGAGGTGACGGTCCGGCTGCGCCCGACCCTCGGGGCGCACGTCACGCGGGGCACGACGCTCGGCTGGGTCTGGCCAACGGGCGACGCGGAGCTCCCGGACGAGGAGGAGCTGGTGCGCCTCGTCCACGGTCACGTCCACCTCGGCTCGGAACGAACCGGACGGCGCGACGTCGCCTTCGGGATGCGCCAGCTCGTGGACATCGCGGTGCGTGCCCTGTCACCCGGGGTGAACGACCCCACGACCGCGGTCGTCGTCGCCGAGGCGCTCGCACCGCCGCTGTGCGCGCTCACGGACGTCCGCAGCGGCAGCGAGATCGTCAGCGACGAGGACGGGACCGTCCGGGCGATCGTGCCGCGGCCCTCGTTCGGCGACCTCCTCGAGCTCGCCTGCGGGCAGATCCGGCGCTACGGCGCGGGGGAACCGGCGGTGCTCGCCGCGCTCGCCGATCTGCTGGCGGACATCGGTGAGTGCGCGTCCACCGACGATCAGCGGACCGCGATCGGCACGCAGATCGACCGGCTCGAGACGACCGTGGACGGGTCCGTCGAGGAGCCCGACCGGCGACCGCTGCGTCGGGCGGTCGCCGTGGCGCGTGTGACGCTGGAGGACGAGCGTCCGGCGGAGCCGGACGTGCCGGCCGGATGACCGCCGGGGCGGTCGGCTCAGCGGTCCGACCACGCCTCGGGGTTCACGGCCACGTCGGGGACCCGGCCGCCCAGCGCGACCGTGACCGCCTCCTGGGCGACCCGTGCCATGCGCTCACGGGTGGCGCGGCTCGCGGAGCCGATGTGGGGGAGCAGAACGGTCCGCGGCGCCTCCAGCAGCCGAGGATGGACCTGCGGCTCGTCCTCGTGGACGTCGAGACCGGCGGCGAAGATCGTCCCGGCCTCGAGCGCGTCGGCGAGCGCGTCCTCGTCGACCACCGCACCGCGCGCGGTGTTCACCAGCACCCCGCCGGCTCCGATCAGCCGTAGCTCGTGCGCGCCGATGAGGTGGTGGGTCTCGCCGGTCAGAGGGACGTGGAGGCTGACGATGTCGGCCCGCCGCAGCAGCTCGTGGAGATCGTCGACGTAGCCGTCCACGTCCGTCGGGGTGCGGGCGTGGTGGAGGACCTCCATGGCGAAGCCGTCGGCGCGGTGCGCGACCGCGCGGCCGATGCGCCCGTAGCCGACCAGCCCGAGGGTCGCACCGTGCACGTCGACCCCGAGGAACTCGTCCAGCGCCCAGCCCTCCCAGCGTCCGGCCCGCAGGTCACGCTCGGCGGGGGACAGGAGGCGCGCAGCGGCCAGGATCAGCGCGAAGGCGAGATCGGCGGTGGTCTCGTCCAGGACGCCGGGGGTGTTGGTGACGAGCACGCCGCGGCGTGTCGCCGCCGCCACGTCCACGTTGTCGTGGCCGACGGCGACGTTGCCGACCACGCGCAGGTCCGGGGCGGCGTCGAGCAGCTCCTCGTCGACGGTCACGGTCAGCGGGCAGATCACGGCGTCCGCGCCGGCGGCGAGGTCGAGCACCTCCGACCGCGACGGCGGGGTCCCGGGCCGGACGATCTCGAGCCCGTCGAGTGTGTCGGTCCCGCCCGGCAGCGGGTGCGTCACGAGCACACGGGGCGCCAGGGCGGTTCCTCCCGTTGGGAACGGGCGGCTCGACACGGCACGATACGCGAGGATCGGAAGGAGAGAGGCCCGGATGACCGACGACACGCAGACCGAGGCCGCGACCGGTGACGCGACCGAGGCCGCGACCGGTGACGCGCCCGGGGACGGGGCCGACGGTGAGCGCTACGACCCGCTCGCGCTCGAGCCGGAGATCGCGAGGCGGTGGCACGACGAGCGCGTCTACACCGCGGACGACGACGCCGAGAAGCCGCTGTACTACGCCCTCCACATGTTCCCGTACCCCTCCGGCGACATCCACATGGGCCACGTGGAGGCGTTCAGCCTCGCCGACGCCATCGCGCGCCACCGCCGCATGAACGGTCACGAGGTCCTGAACCCGTTCGGCTGGGACTCCTTCGGGTTGAACGCGGAGAACGCGGCCAAGCGGCGCGGCATCCACCCGAAGACGTGGACGTACGACAACGTCGCCCAGCAGCGCGAGTCGATCGTGCGCCTCGGGTTCTCCTTCGACTGGACCAGGGTGCTCCACACCTCGGATCCCGAGTACTACCGCTGGACGCAGTGGATCTTCCTCCAGCTCCACCGTGCCGGGCTCGCCTACCGCGGCGAGTCGCCGGTGAACTGGTGCCCGTCGTGCCAGACGGTCCTCGCGAACGAGCAGGTCGTCGGCGGGCTGTGCGAGTACTGCGACTCCGAGGTCGGGCGCAAGCCCCTCACCCAGTGGTTCTTCCGCATCACCGAGTACGCCGACCAGCTCCTCGACGACCTCGACCTCCTCGAGGGCAAGTGGCCGGACCGCGTCATCTCGATGCAGCGCAACTGGATCGGCCGTTCGGAGGGCGCCGACGTCACCTTCCGGGTCACCGACGCAGACGGGGACGGTGCGCCCGGGTCCGCGGGCGACGAGGTCGTGGTGTTCACGACCCGCCCCGACACGCTGTACGGGGCGACCTACTTCGTGTTCGCGCCCGAGCACCCGCTGGTCCTCGAGCGCATGGGCGACGATCCCGACTACCGGGCGTTCCTGGACGAGGTCGGCAGGCGGTCCGAGGTGGAGCGCCTGTCCACGGAGGTCACCGGCAAGCGCGGCTACCGCCTCGACCTCGAGGTGATCAACCCGGTGAACGGCGAACGCATCCCCGCGTTCGCTGCCGACTACGTCCTGATGGAGTACGGGACCGGGGCGATCATGGCCGTCCCGGCACACGACCAGCGCGACCTCGACTTCGCCCGCGAGCACGACCTGGACGTCCGCGTGGTCGTCGCCCCCGACGACGGCACCGAGCTCGACGGCGAGACGATGACCGAGGCCTGGACCGGGGCGGGGGCGACGGTGAACTCCGGGCCCTACGACGGCCTCGACTGGGCGGAGACCAAGCAGCGCATCACCGAGGACCTCGCCGAGGACGGTCTCGCTGCGCCCACGGTGAACTACCGGCTCCGCGACTGGCTGATCTCCCGGCAGCGCTACTGGGGCTGCCCGATCCCGATCGTGCACTGCCCCGACTGCGGCGAGGTGCCGGTCGACGAGGACGACCTGCCGGTGCTGCTGCCCGACGACGTCGAGTTCCAGGTCGAGGGCGACTCGCCGCTCGCGCGCCACGACGGCTTCCGCGAGACCGCGTGCCCGTCGTGCGGCGGTGACGCGGAGCGCGAGACCGACACCATGGACACGTTCGTGGACTCGTCGTGGTACTACCTGCGCTACCTCTCGCCGGACCGCGACGACGTGCCCTGGGACCTCGAGGCCGCGAAGCGCTGGATGCCGGTCGACCAGTACTCGGGCGGGATCGAGCACGCCATCCTGCACCTGCTCTACAGCCGCTTCTTCACCAAGGCGCTGCGCGACCTCGGCCACCTCGAGATCGACGAGCCCTTCGAGCGGCTCATCTCCCAGGGGATGGTGCTCTACGACGGCTCCGCGATGTCGAAGTCGCGCGGCAACGTCGTGCCGCCGGCCGACGTCTACGAGGAGTTCGGTGCGGACACGCTCCGCGTGACCATGCTCTTCGCCGGACCGATCGAGGAGGACGTCGACTGGGCAGACGTGTCACCGACCGGGACCTTCCGGTGGCTGACCCGCCTGTGGCGCGCGACCCTCGAGCACCTCGCCGACGAGGACCCGTCGACGAGCCACGGCGACGACGACGCGGTGTACGAGCTGCGCCGGGCCACCCACCGGGCGATCGCCGCCGCCTCGGAGGACTTCGAGGCCTTCAAGTACAACACGGCGATCGCGCGCCTGATGGAGCTCACCAACGCCGTCGGGGACGCCCGACGCGACGGCGTCGCTGGTGCGGCCGTGCGGGAGGCGCTCGAGGCCACCATCCTGATGCTCGCGCCGATCGCACCGTTCATCACCGAGGAGCTCTGGCGGCGGCTCGGCCACGACACCTCGGTGCACTTCGCCCGCTGGCCGGAGCCCGACCGCGGCCTGCTGGTCGAGGACGAGGTCGAGGTCGTCGTCCAGGTCGACGGGAAGGTCCGCGATCGTCTGACCGCCGCCAAGGGAGCACCCGACGAGGAGGTGGTCGCGGCCGCGCGCGAGCTCGACAACGTCGCGCGTCAGATCGAGGGACGCGAGGTCGAACGGACCGTCGTCGTCACCGACCGCATCGTGAACTTCGTCACCCGCGAGGCGTGATCGCCCACGACGGGCGGGTCACCGCCGGGGGGCTCGAGGTCGCGTACCGCGACGCCGGTCCGAACGACGGTCCGCTCGCGCTCTGCCTGCACGGCTTCCCCGACGGGGCGGGCACCTGGCGGCGCCTGCTGCCACGGCTCGCGGACGCGGGGTGGCACGCCGTCGCGGCCTGGCTGCGCGGCTACCCGCCGACGGAGACCCCGCTCGACGCCTACACGACACCCGAGACGCTCGGCGCCGATGCGAACCTCCTCCACACGGCCCTCGGTGCCGACGGCCGTGCGGTGATCGTCGGCCACGACTGGGGCGCGGCCGCCGCCCGTGCGGCGGTCGCGGCGGCGCCGCACCGGTGGGCGGCGGCGGTGACGCTGGCGCTGCCGCCCCTTCGGGAGGTGGTCCGTGCCCGCCGCGACCCCGGCCAGTTGCGGCGGTCGTGGTACGTCGCGCTGTTCCAGCTGCCCGGCGCGGAACGGGTCGTCGGCGCCGGGGAGCTCGCCCTGGTGGAGCACCTGTGGCGCGCCTGGTCACCGGGGTGGAACCCGACCGGCGAACACCTCGACGAGGTCAAGGCGAGCCTCCGCGAGGACGGTGCGCTCACCGCGGCGCTCGGCTACTACCGCGGGACGGCCCGGGC
>CAZADJ010000044.1:12816-14897 GCA_964483845.1 uncultured Actinomycetota bacterium
CTCACCGCGGCGCTCGGCTACTACCGCGGGACGGCCCGGGCGCTGTTGCGGCAGCTGCCGCCGGTCCCCGAGGTCCCGCAGTTCCACCTCCACGGCGCGGACGACGGCTGCGTCCACGTGCGCTACGCCGAGCGGGCGCGGCCGCTCCTCGACGGCCCCCGCTCCGGCGTCGAGATCGTCCCCGACAGCGGGCACTTCCTGCACCTCGAGCGCCCGGAGCACGTCGGTGCTGGGATCGTGCGCTACCTCGAGGCGCTGTCAACAGGATGATGTCGACGGGAGGCGTCGCACCTGCTGATCTCCTGCCGCCCCTGGCGGTGGATCAGCGTGTGCGATCGGATCGGGTGGCGAACCGCGGGTGCTCGATCGGCGTGCGGTCTGGGGCGGCCCGGCCGGACATCGCGGTCTGGCTACGCTCGGACGGCGAGCGGAGAGGAGGCGGATGACGCGCGTCGCCGTCGTGACCGATTCGACCGCGGACATCCCACAGGACGTCGCCGAGGAGCGCGGCCTGCGGGTCGTGCCCATGACCGTCACCTTCGGCGACGATGACCACATCTCCGGGGTGACCCTGGACGCCGACGGGTTCTACGGGCTCCTGGCGGCGTCGGAGACGCTGCCCACGACCTCCCAGCCCAACCCCGCCTGGTTCGAGGAGGCCTACGCCGACGCGGCTGACGAGGGGGCGGACGCCGTCGTCAGCGTGCACATCTCCTCCGAGCTGTCCGGCACCTGCGGTCTCGCCGGGCGGGTCGCGAGCGATGCGTCGCTACCGGTCACGGTCGTCGACAGCCGCCACGCTGGCGGCTCGCTCGCACTCGCGGTCTTCGCCGCGCTGCGCGCGGCGGAGCGCGGCGCGGATCCCGACGAGGTCGCGGCCGCTGCGCGCGGCGTGGCGGCCCAGACCGCGCTGTACTTCGTGGTCGACGACCTCGAGTACCTGAAGCGCGGGGGGCGGCTCACCGGGGCGCAGAAGCTCCTCGGCAGCGTGCTGCGGGTCAAGCCGGTGCTCACCATCGACGACGGCCGGGTCGTCCCACAGGAGAAGGTGCGGACGTGGAAGCGGGCGATCGAGCGCTTGGGTGAGCTGGCCGGGGACTACGCGGGAGGGGAGGCCGTCGACGTGATCGTGACCCACGCGGTCGCTGGCGAACGGGCGACCGACGTGTGGCTGGCGCTCGAGGGTCGGATCGCGATCCGCGACCGCCTGGAGACGACGATCGGCCCGGTCGTCGGCACCCACATCGGGCCCGGGGCGGTCGGCGTCGCGCTCTCACGCGCCCGCGGCTGAGCACGCGCTCATCCACAGGGCCCCCGCGGCCGCTGGCCGCTCTCCGGGCCGCTTCCCGCACCCTGTCACCCATGGAGCGCGAGCACACGCGGGCGCGGCCCGCCCGGCGCTGGCTGGACCGGCAGGCCGAGTGGTTGGAGGCGACCCCCGCCGAGGTCGCCGGACTCACCGTGCTGCTCGCCGGGGCGGCGCTCGCAGCCGTCGTCGTGTGGTGGACGGCCGTCCCACGCCCGGTGGCGGACCTCGGCCCGCGGGACGGGGGACCGGCGGTGACCGTCGAGGAGCCGCCGGCCGAACCGCTGCTGGTGCACGTCGGTGGAGCGGTCGTGCGGCCGGGGATCGTGCGTCTCGACCCCGGCGCGCGCGTCGGCGACGCGATCGGCGCCGCCGGCGGAGCCCGGCCCGACGCCGTGCTCGACGGCCTGAACCTGGCCCGGCCGTTGAACGACGGGGAACAGGTGCTCGTCCCCGACGCCACAGCGGACGACGGGACGGGGGGCGGACCGTCGGGGCCGGCCCCGGGCGGCGCGTGGCGGCCCGACGGCCGCCTCGACATCAACCGGGCCACGCCGAGCGATCTCGAGGAGCTCCCCGGTATCGGGCCGGTGCTCGCGCAGCGGATCGTGGACCACCGCGACGAGCACGGGCCGTTCTCGGAGGTGGGTGACCTGCGCGACGTCCCCGGGATCGGCGAGGCCACGTTCCAGCGGATCGCCGAGCTCGTCACGACCTGAGTACGGCAGTGGGCTGTGATGCCTGGTCGATGGATCGGAGAGAACTCGGCGGGGGG
>CAZADJ010000045.1:0-10771 GCA_964483845.1 uncultured Actinomycetota bacterium
CGCTGCAGCTGCTTCACGGCCCCCGGCGACTTGTCGAGCGTCGTCGCGGTCTCCTCGACGCTCAGGTCACCGATGATGCGCAGGAGGATCACGTCCCGCTGATCCTCGGTGAGCACGGCGAGCAGCTCGCGGATGCGCGCATCGTCGAGCGCGGCGAGCGCCTCCGCCTCGACGTCACCGCCGGCGTCCTCGTGCCGACGGGGGTCGAGCTCCACCGTGTCCGGTCGCGCCGAGGCCCGACGGCGCTCGTCGATCACCCGCCGGTGCGCGATGGTGAACACCCAGGAGCGGAAGTCGTCCTCGTCACCGCTGAAGTCGCCGATGTTGCGGAACGCGCCGAGGAACACCTCGCTGGTGAGCCCGTCGGGATCCGCGGAGCCGCGCAGCCGCGCGTACCCGGCGACGGCCGGCGCGAGCTCGGCGTGCAGACGGGCGAACGCCCAACCGGCACCGGCCCGGGCCGCACGCAGGAGGTCCTGGAAGGCCTCCTCGCGTGGGCCCGGGCTGGTCGGGCCGTGCTCGCCGGACAACCGTCAACGTCCCCGTCGCAGCGTGTGGTGCCTCGTACGGGTCAACGTACCGGCCGTCCGGTGCGTCACGGCGGGTATCCGCTGGGGATCCCCGCCGTCGTCCTCCGAGCGGCCTAGCGCACCGCCGGGAGGTCGTAGGGCTTGACGGTCTTGCGCCCGTTGGCCTTGGCGCGGCTGATCGCCTCCTCGACCATCGCCTGGACGTGTCCGTCCACGGCGTCGGGCAGCGAGCCGTCGACGCGCAGGTCCGCCGCGCCGATCACGCCGCGCACCCGGCTGGCCACGGTGACGCTCTCGGGGTTGTACGCACCCCGGCCGGCGAGGTCCTCCGGACGCACCGTCTTCCGCCCGTTCTCCCTCGTCCGCGCGATCGCGCCGTTGAGGAGATCGAGCACCCGCTCGTTGAGCACGTCAGGGAGAGAACCATCCGTGCGGAGGTCCGCTCGGCTGATCACGTTCTTCACCCGGCTCACGGTCACGAGCTGCTCTGCCATTGTTCAACGCTCCTTCTGCCCCATCCGGGCTCCGTCGGTCCTCTACAGGCTCCCACATCCTGCCCCACGAACCGAACACCCCGTGCACGTTGACCGTGCGCTCAGCGCACACCGTGTGCGGGCCACCCGGGGCGCCGCGACGGCGCACACGGCCCCGACCGGGCCCCGCTCAGCCGGCCTCCACGGAGCGGGCGATCGCCGACAGCACCCCGTTGACGTACCGCGGTGAGTCGTCGGTGGAGAGGTCCTTGGCCAGCTGCACCGCCTCGTCGATCGCGACGGGGGTCGGCGTCTCGTCCTGGTGCAGCAGCTCGTACACGCCGAGGCGCAGGACGTTGCGGTCGACGATGGGCATGCGCTCGAGGCTCCACCCGCGGGCGAAACGTGCGATCGTCCCGTCGATCTCCTCCTGGTGCTCGACGACCCCGACGACCAACGCCCGCGCGAACGCATCGAGCGGCTCGGCGTGCTCGTCGGCGACGACGCGGTCGAGGCCCGCCTGCAGCCCGGTGCGACGGAGGTCGGCCTCGTACAGCACCGTCAGCGCACGTCGACGTGCCTCGTGCCGCGGGAGGCGCTCCGGGACGTCGTCGTCGCTCACGCGCGCGACAGGTACTCGCCGGAGCGTGTGTCGACCTTGATCAGCTCGCCCTCCTCGATGAACAGGGGGACCTGGACCTCGACGCCGGTCTCGAGGGTCGCCGCCTTGGTCGCGTTCTGGACGGTGTTGCCCGCGACGCCCGGCTGGGTCTCGGTCACCTCGAGCGTCACCGAGGCGGGCAGCTCCACCCCGACGACGCGCCCCTCGTGATCGAGGAGCGAGAGCGTGTCGCCCTCGGTGATGTAGTCGATCGCCTCGCCGACCTGCTCGTCGGGGACGTACTGCTGCTCGTAGGTCTCAGTGTCCATCAGCACGATCGCGTCGCCCTCGCGGTAGAGGTACTGGAGCTCGCGCTTGCGGATGATCGCCTGCGGCACGTCCTCGCCGGCGCGGAAGGTCTTCTCGAGCACCTTGCCGGTCTCGACGTTCTTCAGCTTCGTGCGCACGAACGCGCCGCCCTTGCCGGGCTTGACGTGCTGGAACTCGACGACGTCCATCAGCGCGCCGTCGAGCTCGAGCGTCATGCCGTTCTTCAGGTTGTTCGTGGAGACCATCGGGCTACCTCGTCGCGTGTCGTCGGGGAGGTCCGGGCAGGTGGCGACCCCGCGGCGGGCACTAGAGGGCGAGCAGGTCGCGGGGCGAGTTCGTCAGGGTCTCGGGGGGGCCGTCGGGGGCGACGACGACGGTGTCCTCGATGCGGACCCCGCCGGTGCCCGTGAGGTAGATGCCCGGTTCGACGGTGACCGTCGTCCTCGGTTGGAGCGTAGCACGGGTCTCGCGACCCAACCTCGGCCACTCGTGGATCTCGAGCCCGACGCCGTGACCGGTCCCGTGCACGAACGCCTCGCCGTGCCCGGCCGCCTCGATGCGCTCCCGACAGGCGGCGTCGACGTCGCGTGCCTCCGCGCCGGCGCATGCCGCGTCCAGCCCCGCGCGCTGGGCGTCGGCGACGACCTCGTGGATCCCACGGATGCGGTCGGAGGGCTCGCCGACGGCGACGACCCGCGACATGTCGGCGTGGTACCCGGCGAAGCGCGCACCGATGTCGAGCTGGACGGCGTCACCCGCCGCGATCGCCCGCTCGGTGTGGCGGTGGTGGGGCCGGGCCGCGTTCGCACCGGAGGCCACGATCGAGTCGAAGGCCGGCGCCTCCGCGCCGAGGTCCACCATCGTGCGCTCGATCCGCACGGCGACGTCCCGCTCGGTCTGGCCGGGCGCCAGCCACGTCAGCAGGTCGGCGAACGTCTCGTCGGTGATCTCGCACGCGCGGCGCAGCGCGGCGATCTCGCTCTCGTCCTTCACCGCCCGGAGCCGCTCGATCAGCCCGCCCGACGGGCGCGCGACGACGTCGCGCTCGCCGGCGAGCTCGACGAGGTCCTGCCCGGAGCGCCAGTCGATGTGCTCGGCCTCGAAGGCCAGCGCCGGGCCGGGCAGCCGGGCGAGCGCGAGCTCGGCCCGGCCGGTGCGGGCGATCTCCGCCTCGACGTCGGGGACCTCCGCCGCCACCTGATCGCGGTAGCGCCCGTCGGTGACGAGCAGGTCGGCCTCCGGATCGCGCGCGATGAGCAGCGTCGCGCTCGAACCGGTGAAGCCGGTGGCCCAGCGGACGTTGGGGAGGTGGACGACGAGCAGCCCGTCGCGGTCGTCGGCGTCGAGGCGGCGTCGCACGCGGTCCCGCCGGCGCCGGTGGTCGTGGGCCGGTGCGCTCACGTGCGTCCGGTGGCGAGCTCGACCGCCGCACGCACCGCCAGCTGGTAGCCGAGGGCTCCGAGTCCGGTCACGGTCCCGTCGACCACGCCGGTGATCACCGAGCGGTGCCGGAACTCCTCGCGCGCGTGGATGTTCGACAGGTGCACCTCGATCACCGGCACGTCGACCAGCTCGACCGCGTCGCGCAGCGCGATGCTGTAGTGGGTGAGCGCCCCTGGGTTGATGACGAGCGCGTCGGTGCCGTCGTCGAGCGCAGCGTGGACACGCGCGATCAGGTCGCCCTCGGCCTCGTGCTGCTCGTGGTCGAGCTCGCCCCCGGCGTCCGTCGCCTCGGTGCGGGCGACCTCCACCAGCCCGGCGAGGTCGAGGTCGCCGTAGTGGTCGGGGTCGCGGCGCCCGAGCTGCGACAGGTTCGGGCCGTGGAGGAGCAGCACACGCACCGTGGCGGTCACCGTTCTTCCTCCACCTCGTCGAGCACCGCGTCGACGGCCTCACGCGGCGGCGCCAGCACCGTAGGCCGCGCCAGGTCGTCGAGCACGACGAACCGCACCCCGTCGCGGGCCTTCTTGTCCCGGGCCATCGCCGCCCAGATCGCCTCCCGTCGCAACGGCCGGACGCGGGTCGGCAGCCCCAGCCGCTGCAGCAGCGTCTCCGTCCGTGCCACCAGCTCCTCCGGGGTGCGCCCGACCCGCACCCCGAGGCGCAGGGCCGCGCACGTGCCGATCGCGACCGCCTCGCCGTGGAGGTGGTCGGTGTAGCCGCCGACCGTCTCGATGGCGTGTCCGACGGTGTGGCCGAGGTTGAGGTGCTCGCGCTCGCCGCCCTCGGTCTCGTCGGCGGCGACCACCGCGGCCTTCACCGCGGCGGAGCGCGCGACCAGCTCGCGCAGCACCTCCGGGTCCCCGTCCACGGCCCGCCCGGCCTCCTCCTCGAGGAGGTCGAGGATCGTCGGGTCACGGATCAGCCCGCACTTGACCACCTCGGCCAACCCGGCGACCAGCTGGCGCTGCGGCAGCGTGGCCAGCACCGTGACGTCGCAGACGACCGTGGTCGGCTGGTGGAACGCGCCGACGAGGTTCTTGCCGGCCGGCAGGTCGATCCCGGTCTTGCCGCCGATCGCGGCGTCCACCTGCGCGAGCAGCGTGGTCGGCACCTGCGCGACCGGGACGCCGCGGTTCCAGGTCGCGGCGGCGAACCCGGCGAGGTCGCCGATCACGCCGCCGCCGACCGCGACGACCACGTCCCGTCGGCCCAGCGGCACCGCCGCGAGGTCGTCCCACAGGCGCGCCAGCGTGCGCGGGTTCTTCGCCATCTCCCCGTCGCTCACCTCCAGGGTCGCGACGTCGAGCCCAGCTGTGCGGAGGCTGTCGGCGACGACCTCCGCGTAGGCCGCCACCGGCGGCTGGGTGACGATCGCCGCGCGGGCCGCTTCCGGCGCCCGGTCGCGGACGAGGTCGCCCACCGTGACCAGGAGCCCGTCCCCGACGACGACCTCGTAGGAGCGCTCCCCCAGGTCGACGGTGATCGTCCGGACGCTCATACCGACGCCGACCGCGCCTCGACGTCGGTCAGCACCCCGCCGTGCGCAGCCACGGCGGCGAGGACCGCCGCCGCGACCTCCTCAGCCGGGCCGGTCGCGTCGACCGTCAGGTCGGCTACCTCCGCGTACCGGGCGGCGCGGCCGTCCAGGGTCCGACGCAGCGCCGAACCCGGGTCCTCGCCGTCCACGAGCGGTCGGCGCTCGGTCTCCCGCCGCTCGCCGGTGAGCCGCTCGACGAGCACGTCGGCGTCGGCCTCCAGCCGGACGAGGACGCCCGCGGCCCGGGCGGCCTCGACGTTGGCGTCGTCGAGCACCGCGCCCCCGCCGAGCGCGATCACCAGGTCGTCCCGTCCCGTCGTCTCCGCGACCACCTCCCGCTCCAGCTCGCGGAAGGACGCCTCGCCGTCCGCCGCGAAGATCGCCGGGATGCTCGCTCCGGTCCGTCGCTCCACCTCGGCGTCGGTGTCGACCACCTCGCGGCCGAGCCGCTCGCCGACGAGGCGGGCGACCGTCGTCTTGCCGACGCCCATCATCCCGAACAGAACGATGCTGGGGCTCACGGTCGGGTGCGGCGGTCGAGGTCGGCACGGTACGCGTCGAGGCTGCGCACGATCTCCGCGACCGTGTCGCCGCCGGTCTTCTCCAGCAGGGCGTCGGCGAGCTCGATCGCGACGACCGCCTCGAGCACGACGCCGGCGCGCGGCACGGCGCAGACGTCGGAGCGCTGGGTGATCGCCTCGGCCGGCTCGCCGGTCGCGATGTCCACGGTGTCCAGCGGCCGGGTCAGGCTCGACAGCGGCTTCATCGCGACGCGCACGACCAGCGGCTCGCCGGTGGTCATCCCCGCCTCCAGTCCGCCGGCACGGTTGGTGCGCCGCTCCAGCCGTCCGTCGTCTGCGCGCACGATCTCGTCGTGGGCCTCGTGCCCGGGCGTCGACGCGACGTCGGAGCCCAGCCCGAAGCCGACCGCCTTCATCGCCTGGACCGACGCGCACGCCGCGGCGATGCGCGCGTCGAGCTTGCGGTCCCAGTGGACGTGGCTGCCGAGCCCGGCGGGCAGCCCGTGGGCGATGACCTCGACCACGCCGCCGACCGAGCTGTTGTCGTCCTTGGCCGCGTCGATCGCGGCGATCATGCGCTCCTCCGCGTCGGCGTCGAGGGTGCGCACCGGGCTGTCGTCCACCCGGTCGAGGTCGTCGGGTCCCGGGGTCTCGGCGTCGTCGCCGACCGCAGCGTCGCCGATGCGCACGACGTGGCTCACGACGGCGATCCCGACCTCGGCGAGCAGCAGCTTCGCGAGCGCGCCGACGGCCGTGCGCGCGGCGGTCTCCCGGGCGCTGGCCCGCTCCAGGGCGTCGCGGACGTCGTCGTAGCCGTACTTCAGCGACCCCACGAGGTCGGCGTGACCGGGTCGCGGCCGGGTCAGCGCAGCCCCCCGGCCGGTCCCAGCCACGGCGTCGGGGTCGTCGGGTGGTTCCGGGGACATCGCCTCGACCCACTTCGGCCACTCGGTGTTGCGGATGACGACCGCGACCGGCGAGCCGAGCGTGCGCCCGTGGCGGATGCCGCCGAGGATCTCGAGCTCGTCGGCCTCGAAGGACATCCGCGGGCTGCGGCCGTAGCCCATCCGCCGGCGGGCCAGCTGCCGAGCGATCTGGTCCCGCGTGACGTCGAGCCCCGCGGGCAGCCCCTCGCAGATCGTGACCAGCGCGGGGCCGTGGGACTCACCGGCGGTGAGGTAGCGCAGCCGGGCCACGTCGACCTCCGGAGGTAGGGCGGCGTGAGCCTATCGGAGCTCGTTCCACGCGGTGATCCGGATCGACCCCAGCAGCGTGATGTCGAGCTCCTCGTCGTACGTGACGCTGAAGGTGCCCCGCACCTCGCTCTCGCTCACCGGGGAGTGGGTCGTGTGGGGATCGTCACGGATGTACACCGGGCCGTTGAAGCTCGCGGTCCCGGCGAGGTCGGCCTGCTCGCCCACGGCGATCATCCCCTGCGACTCGAACTCACCGCCACCGGGTGCGCCCGGCATCGCCAGGTCCCGGTCGGTGACGAGCACGGTGCCCTCCAGGGCGGGGACGATCTTGCCGCTCCCACGGAAGTTCAGGTTGCCGCTGCGACCGTCGTCGCTCTCGTCCTTGGCCACCACGATGGTGGCGGTCGCGTTGCCCGACCCCTCGACGCGGGCGTTGGTCCCGTGCACGTAGAAGACGCCCGACTGGATGTTCTGCGTCTGCCAACGCGGATCCCCGCCGGTCGTCTTGAACGTCCACCCCTTGTGGTCGTGGGGCTGTGCGCCCCCCGCGGTCGCCTGGTCGTAGACGACGTCACCCGTGCAGGGTGCGCTCCCCGCCTCGCGGGCGGTGCCGTCGGGACACAGGTCCCACCAGCGCACCATGTTCCCGTCCACCCCCGCGAGCGCGTCACAGTTCTCGTCGCCGGAGTAGCAGGTGAAGGGGGGGCGTGCCTGGGCGTAGAAGTCCTCCGCGTGGATCTCGGGGCACTCCTCGGCGCCGTGACCGCCCTCGCCGGCGCCGCTCGGGCTCACGGTCCCCGAAGCGGTGATCCCCTGCTCGACGTAGTACGAGCTGCCGTGCGTGTCGACGTCCCCGTTGGCGTGCACGCTGCCGTGCTCGCCCTCGATGCTCGCGCTGCCCCGGACGGTGAGGTCGCCACAGCCCTGGATCCCGTGCTGGGGCTGGAAGTACTCGCGCTGGAAGTTCATCCGGACGACCCGGACGCGCTCGGGCCGCTCGAGGCTGGGCACGAACGAGACCCCGAAGATGACGTCGTGCGCCTCCCCGGTGTCCGGGTCGAGCGGGCGGATGCCGAACCCCGCACCGCTCACGCCGGTCACCAGCATGAGCGACTCGGGATCGGGGTCGCCACTGACCTGCTCGAGCACCCACTCGCGCTGTGTCTCCGCGTCCGGGTGGTCGTCGAGGTCGAGCTCGTGCTCGTTGCCGTCCGAGTCGGTGGTCACGTAGTCCTTCTCCCAGTTCACCCGGGAGATGATCTCGTCGGCGCCGGCCTCGGCCACGTGCACCGCGATCTCGAAGTCCCGCGAGAAGGCCGTGCTACGGCTCGTGCTCACCGCCGTCGCCACGAAGACGATCGCCAACCCGGTCAGGATGACGACCGCGAGCAACGCGGCGACGAGCGCGACGCCGGACTCGTCGGTCAGGTGATCATCGTGATCGTGGAACATTCCTCAACCTCACGGTCGCGCTGACCTCCAGCTGCTGCGGACCTCTCGGCAGCTGGGTGTCGAGCTGGTAGGTGATGGTGACGTGGGAGGTGTCCGACGGCTCGGCATCGAAGACGAACGGGGTGTCCGCCCCGACGATGGTGCGTGCGATGACCCGGGCGTCCGCCGGGCTCGTCGACGCCGCGAGCGGATCTTCGGTCCAGCGGACGAGCTCGTACCGGCCACCCGCCACCGGCTGGACGCAGGCGTCATCGCCGAGCTCGCGGATGCAGTAGTGGACCTGCTCGGCCGGGACGGGGTCGTGGTCCTGATCGGCGTCGACCCAGAACGACAGGCGGTGCGAGTTCAGGCACTCGGCGTCGGGATCCGGGCACGTCGGCGACCGGTAGACGTGCCGGGCTTCGCGTAGCTCCCCGCGGATCCGCTCCAGGGAGATCCGGCCCTCGTCCATGACGGTGCGCAGCTGGTCGCTGTACTGCTCGGTGCGCATGGACTGGTTGATGACGCTGTACGCGCCGCCCATCACGACACCGGTGATGACCATCACGATGAGCAGCTCCACGAGCGTGAACCCGCCCTCCCCACGCACCGCCACGTCCCTCATCGTCATGGTGCCCTCACCGTGAGCGAGGACGCGCGCGTGTTCGTGTCGTAGGCGAGCTGGCAGTGGGCTCCGGCGTCGCTCTCGCACCACAGGCGCAGCCGGAGGTGCTCCTCACTGGTCGCGAAGGTGAAGTCCTCGAGGTCGAACGCGACGCTGACCCGCTGCCAGTCCTCTGACGGTCCGTAGGTGACGCTCGACGGGTCGACCGCGAGCTGTTGGACGGCACCGTCCTCACCGATGACGTCGAGCGCGAAGCCCACGGAGAAGCTCGCGTCCTCCTCGGCCGGCTGACCGTGCCAGAGCCAGAGGTCCAGCTCGCCCTCGCCGATCTCGGTCCCGGCCCCGAAGCCGTGGTAGGTCCAGATGCCGGTGTGCTCGCTGCCGTCGGTCGCCCCGGTCTCGTTCTCGGCCAGTCGGATACCTCCGATGTCTGGCTCGATGTTGGTGTCGTAGCTGAACAGCTCGTCGATGATGGTCCCGTCCGCGTCCTCCTGGATGGGTGTCACGGGGTCCATCGGATCCGCTTCGCCGAGCTCCCGCTCGTGGTCGCTGAGGTTGTCCGGATCGTTGTGCAGGAAGAGCTGGTGGCTCGGCCTGGTCGTGTCGATGTCGGTGATCACGTGCCGCGCCACGTCCGGATCGAAGCCGGAGCGCACCACGAAGGTGAACCGGGGGTTCGCCTCGTAGTCCTCCGCCGACGAGTTGGACCTGAAGCAGACGGTCAGGATCTCGGCGCTGCCCGACGTCACCGCCGTGGGGCTGTCGGGACGCTGGTCGCGGGTGGTGTGCCGCCACAGGTTGTCGGCGGTGGTGTCCACGGATCCGTCGTCGTTGTACTGCGGCTCCCCGAACCACGCCTGTGCTCGCCACGCCTTGTGTCGCATGGTGTGCTCGTTCACGAACGTCGCCGTCGAGCCGTCGTCCTTCAACAGCGCCCAGTCGTAGGTGTCGGTCGCTCCGGAGTTGCGCAGAACGTGGCTGAAGCAGACCCGACGGTCGGGGGGGATGAACCGCTCTGACTCGTCGGGTGTGATGTCGAACCGCGGGACGGGTAGGCCCCGGCTCGCCGCGGCGACGACGGTGCTCTGCCGTACCTCGCCGGGGCCGGTCTGGGGGTCGACCCAGGTGGCGATCGCGGTGACGCGCTTCGCGTCGCGGCCGGTCGCCGAGATCGGGTCGTCGTCGTCGTACCAGGTCACGAAGATCCGCACGGTGAGCTGCCCGTCGGCCGAGGTCCAGCGGTGCGGCGACACCTCCCCGGACGCGGAGGTGACGATCTCCTCGTCCTCGTCGCCGTCGTGCGCGAAGAACGCCGGGTCGGTCCCGTTCACGTAGTCGGGATCGGTCGATCCCGTCACCTCGCCGGATGGGTGGGCTATCTCGGAGTAGCTGAGCGAGCGGACCTCCTCGATCGCCGCGGAGGTCGCTGAGGTCGCCTGGCTCCGCTCACGGTTCGTCCGGAGGCTCGTCAGGCTGGCGATGGCCGTCGAGGCGAGCGCCAGCACCGCGACGGCGAGCACGAAGACGGCGATCATCACCTCGATGAGGGTGAGCCCCTCCTCGGACGCGACTGCGCGTGCGCGCCCGCTCGGGGTGACGAACCTGCTCAGCACTGGTCGCCTCCGCGGCCGCAACGACGACAGGGGTACCCACACGGGAGCCCCGCGTTCCCACTGGGTATCGACAGACGATCGCTCGACCTTAACCACGCACAGAACATCGGAGCTCGGGCCGCCCGTGCTCGCGGATCACTTCAGGACGCGTTCCCCCTCGCAGAGGGTGTCGCTCACGTCTCCGTGGAGGAAGTCGACACACCCCTCACCGACGCGGATCCGCTGGATACGTACCTGCGGGTCCTCGAGGAACACGTCGCCTTCGCTGACCTCGTGGCCCTGTCCGTCGACCTCCAGCAGCGCGCGTGCCTCTCCGTTCTCGGTGAACACGTCGATCAGGACGTACTCGCGGCGGTCGTGCGTCGCCTCGTCCGGCGGGTCCTCGTCACCGTCGGTCGGGGGCAACTCGTCGGGTGGGTCATCGCCGTCCGGGTCGTCGGGATCCGAGGGGTCTCCCGGGTCCGTCGGGTC
>CAZADJ010000045.1:10871-14760 GCA_964483845.1 uncultured Actinomycetota bacterium
CGGACCGGCTGGAACGGGTCGCTGGCCAGGAACACCTCGACCGTCTCGATCGGCAGCGCGTCCGGGTCGAGCTCCTCCTCGGGCACCGGCGACGGCGTCGCCTCGGGCGTCTCGGGCGCCGGGGTCGGCGTCGTGTCGACCGCGACCGGGTCCGGGTCGGGGTCGTCCCCGAGCACGAGCGGATCGATCACGAAGATCCACAGCAGGGCGACCAGAGCCAGCGCCAGGACGATGCCCAGGGCGACGTAGAGCGGGTTCAGTCCGCTCGCACCCTGGTCGACGACGACCGTCTCACGGGTCTCGGTGGTGGGAGGCTGGTCGCTCACGGCTCTTCCTCCTCCTCGACCTCGACGTCCACCTCGACCTCGTCCTCTTCCTCGTCCGGTGGCGGCTCCCGCCGTTCGACGGTGTCCGCCTCCGGCAGCAGCGCGTACATGGAACCCGACACGCTCAGGCTCAGCTCGGGGTACTCCACCGTCGACACGGCCATCGTGGCCCACACGAAGCCGCGAGCGGTGATCGCCGGGTCCTCGATCCGCCGCAGGAAGTCGACCAGCTCGAAGTAGTCGCCGTTGACCTCGAGGCTGATCGAGATCGCGCCGAGCCCCGGCTCGGCGCCCTCCACCTGGGCCGGGCGGCTCGGGGTGATGGTGACGAGCTCCACCCCGGCGTCGTCCGCCGCGGTCTGGAGCTGTCGGAACGCCGGCGGCATCGCGGTGTCACGTGGCACGACCGACTCCGCGGCGACGATGTCCGCCTCGTACTCCGGCGCCGCACGGCGCACGTCCTCGAGACGGTTGATGCGCTGCTCGAGCACCGTGTGCTGCTGCTCGACGGACTCCCGTTCGGCGTCGATCTCCGCGATGCGCTCGCTCTGCGGACGCCACAGGAACATGTAGAAGAGCACGATCATCAGCGCCGCGATGAGCCCCGACACGGCCAGCACCTGCTGTTGGCGGGTCATCGCAGGCGCTCCGGCAGTCCGTCGAGGTACCGGCCCGTGAAGATCTCGGGGCCGAGCTGGGACTCGAAGCTGAAGTTGGCGAACCCGTCCTCGTCCACGGTCGAGCTGCTCACGTGGATGTTGAAGAACGCCGCGATCTTGTCGAACTGGATGATGAAACGCTCGACGCCGGGCGCGTGGCCGCCGACGGTCTCACCCGACCCGGTGATCGTGCCCCAGGACGGACCACCGAGCGCGAACTCCTGATCCGGCTGGGGCTCGGCGGTGACGGTGACGCTCAGATCGAGCAGCGCCGCGTCGCTGGGCATCACCGCGGCGACGTCCTGGAGGATCCCGGCGAACGACGCCTCGTGGCTCATCGTCGTCTCCACGACCTCCACGGCGTCGTCGCGGCGACGCTGCAGCGCCTCGAACTCGCTGAGGCGGTCGAGCTCCTGCTGCAGCTCGTTGCGCCGCTCCTCGGCGAGACGAAGCTCCTCCTCGGCCTGGCCGACCCGCCACAGTTGCAGGAAGTACAGCCCAACGAGGACGAGGAGCAGCACCAGCCCGCCGGCGATCAGGCCGCCACGTGCTCGACGCTGCCGCTCGCGGTCCTCGGCCTCCCGAGGGAGGAGGTTGACGCGCACCCCGCTCATGCGAGGCCCCCCAGCGCGAGTCCGATCGCGGTCGTCAGCATCGGCTCGACCTCGGTGAGCTCGTCCGGCCCGTAGACGGTCTCACCGATCTGCAGGTGGTCCAGCGGGTGCGCCTCCTCGACCGGGATACGCAGCGCGTCCTCGAGCTTGGCCGGCAACCCACGCAGCTTCGAGCCGCCGCCGCTCACGATCATCCGGTCGACCGGGTTCGAGGCCGCCTGGGCGAGGTAGTAGTCGAGCGACCCGCGGACCTCGTCGATGAACTCGCGCGCGCCGGCGTCGATCAGCCGGCCGATGTCGCCCTCAGCGTCGAGCCCGGCCGACAGCTTGGCGTCCTCGGCCTCCTCGAAGGTCATGCCGAGCTCGGTCTGGAGCGCTTCGGTGATGTCGCCACCGCCGAGCACGAGGATGCGCACGAAGCGCGGAAGGCCCCGTTCGTGCACGACGATGTTGGTCACCCCGGAGCCGATGTCGACCAGCATCTCCGTCTCGGTCACGCTCTCCGGGTCCGGCACGACCGCACGCAGGGCGGCGAAGGCGTTCAGGTCCGCGCCGATCGGACGGAGCCCGCCGTCGGTCGCCGCCGCCACGTGGTTCGCGACCATCTCCTTGTCGGCCGCGACCAGCAGGATCCGGATCAGCCGCGTGTCGCCCTCGCCGGTGAGCTCCTCGAGCTTCTGGAAGTCGAGCTCGGCCTCCTCGACCGGGATCGGGATGTGCTCCTGCACCTGGAACTTCAGCGCAGAGGCGAGCTCGTCCTCCTCCATGTACGGCAGGTCGACCTGGCGGACGACCACCCGCTGGTTCGAGACCCCGACCTGGACCCGCTTCTCCTTCATCCCCGCGTCGTCGAAGAGCTGCTCGATCGCCCCGGCCACGGTGGCGACGTCGGCGATCTCCCCCTCGTGCACCGCGCCCTGGGGCAGGCCGACGCCACCGAAGTTGGTCAGCTCCGGCCCCTTGCGCGTGTCGGTGAGCTCGGCGACGTACACGGCGTGCGTGCCGATGTCGAGACCGACCGTGACGTTGCGTGCCACGGGTTACTGCTCCTCGATCTGGACGGTGCTGTCGTCGAGGTACTCCTCGAGATCGGAGCGTCGGATGCGGTAGTTCTTGCCGACCCGGATCGCCGCGAGGTCCCCGGCCTTGATCAGCCGGTACACGGTCATGTTCGACACGCGCAGCTCGTCGGCGACCTCGCTCACCGTCATGAGCTGGTCCCGCCCCTGCTCTTGCTTCCCCACCATCGCCTCGTCTTCCGCGGAGCGTGAGCGCCGTGCCTCCTGCGCTGACGCGTGTTCCTGGTGCTCTGCCTACCTGGTCGCCCGGGCGCGCCCGACGCGCCGCCTCAGGGCCGCTCACACGCTCCGCGTCCCCCGTTCACACCACCGAGCGTCGGTGACGACTCACGGACCGATGTCACACTCGTAACACCAACCACATCAACCGTCAAGGAGAACTTTCGACGACACTAGACATCAACTTTAGAATTACATCACGGTGATTATCAGGCGCCAGGGGCGCCTCTGGAGCCGTTTCACAGCCCGACGATGCCACGGAACACCACCGTCAACGGCTCGCCCGCCAGTATCGCCGCCAGGGTCCCGACCGCCAGGTAGGGCCCGAACGGGATCCGGCTGGCCAGCTTCGCCTTCCCCGCGATCAGCAGGCCCACCGCGACGATCACCGCGGTGATGATCGTCGCGTACAGCGCGATCACCACCTCCCAGCCGCCGAGGTAGCCGAGGACGAGACCGAGCGAGAACGCGAGCTTCACGTCGCCCATCCCCATCCCCGCCTGGCCGCGGACCAGCCGGAAGATCTCCGACAGGACGAACATCCCGATCGGCAGTACCAGCCCGATGATCACCGCGCGGATCAGCGCACCCCACGTCCCGTCGAGCGCCGCCGCGGCCGCCAGGAGGACGAGCAGGAGCGGGGCCAACCGGAAGGTGAGCGCGTTGGGGATGATGCGGTGCTCGAGGTCGATCAGGGTCGTGACGACGAGCGCCCACCCCATGATGAGCAGCGCCGGCAGCGCCCACGTCGCGCCGTGGACGACCGCGATCAGCGCCCAGATCACCGCGACGAGCAGCTCCACGGCCGGGTAGCGCCAGGAGATGCGCTCCCCGCAGTGGCGGCAGCGGCCGCGCAGAACCGCGAACGACACCAGGGGGATGTTGTCCGCCGGTCGGATCGGCTCCCCGCAGCTCGGACAGCGCGATCGCGGCTTCGTGAGCTGCTCGCGCTTCGGCCAGCGGTGGATGGCGACGTTCGCGAACGACCCGAA
>CAZADJ010000046.1:0-7003 GCA_964483845.1 uncultured Actinomycetota bacterium
GCGCACGCGGACCGTCGCGGTCCTGGTCGCGGTCGTGATCGTCGGGCTGGGCGGTCTGGCGGTGCTGGTCGGTGGCCGGGACGACGGCCCGTCCGGCGAAGCGGTCGAGGTCGCGGAGGCGGTAGAGGTCCGCGGGGAGCCGCTGCCGCGCCACCCGGGTGATCAGCAGCCCGACCCGGCCGGCGGTCGGCCGGCACCGACCCTCGAGGGCGTGGACATCGACGGCGAGCCGGTCACCATCGAGCCCGGCGGCGGGCCGATGGCGGTGATCTTCCTCGCGCACTGGTGCCCACACTGTCAGCGCAAGGTGCCGCAGGTCCAGGCGATGCTCGACCAGGGACGCCTGCCGGACGCGGTGGAGATCGTGTCCGTCTCGACCGGGGTCGCGCCCGACCGGGACAACTACCCGCCCTCGGCGTGGTTCGACCAGGTCGGCTGGACGCCTCCGGTGCTGATCGATGACGCCGACCGCAGCGCCGCCACGAGCTACGGCCTCAGCGGGTTCCCGTTCACGGTGTTCATCGGCAGCGACGGTGCCGTGCTCGGCAGGATCGCGGGTGCGGTCGAGCCGGACGTGTTCGCCGGGATCATGGAAGAGCTCGCGGGCCGGTAGCGTTCCCGTCCGGTGACCGCGCCCGCGGTGCCGTCTCCGAGACCCCGGGAGAGAACGTGATCCTCGCCTCCATCCCATCGCCCTCCCGCAACGTGATCGAGCTCGGCCCGCTCGACCTGCACGTGTACGGGCTGGCCATCGCGATCGGGGCGGGCGTGGCGATCATCGTGGCGCGGCGCCGTTACGCGCGCTACGGGGGTGACCCCGACATGGTGGACCGGGTGGGGCTGTGGGCGATCGTGGCCGGCGTCGTCGGCGCCCGTCTCGCCCACGTCAGCACCAACACCCACCTGTACTTCACCGGGGAGGGCGCGAACCCGCTGCGCGTCTTCGCCGTCTGGCGTGGGGGGCTGGCCTTCTTCGGTGGGCTGCTGCTCGGCGCGGTCGTCGGCGTCTGGCTGGTGAGACGGTGGGAGGGTGACCTGCCGGCCCTGATGGACGCCGTCGCGATCGGGATCCCGCTCGCGCAGGCGATCGGTCGCTTCGGCAACTACTTCAACCAGGAGCTCTACGGGTACGCGACCGACGTCCCGTGGGCACTCGAGATCGATCCGCAGAACCGCCCACAGGACCTCGCGGACCAGGCGACCTTCCATCCGACCTTCCTCTACGAGCAGCTGTGGAACCTGGGCGTCGTCGGTGTGCTGCTCGTCCTGGAGCGACGTCGCGGCGCCGTCCCCGGGAACCTGTTCGTCGGCTACCTCGCTCTGTACGGGGTGGGACGGTTCATCGTGGAGCAGTTCCGCATCGACACGGCGTTCCGTCTGTTCGGCCTCAGTCGGAACGCCTGGGTCGCGCTCCTCGTCGCGGTGGCTGCGGGGACGGTCTTCGTGGTGCGGGAGCGCCGGGCAGAGCGCATCCGCCACCCGGACGGACGCGTCGGACCGGTCGAGTCCGGCGTGTGACCTCGGCGGCCCACGGGAGCATCAGCAGGCGGACGGACCGGCCCCGCCCTCGTCGACGTCCTTGGAGAACATGACGACACCCGGGAACTCCTCGTAGCCGGCGGCGCGCCAGAAGGCCCGACCGTCGTCGTTGCCCTCGAGTGTCAACAGCCGGAGGTGACGGACGCCCATCGCCAGGAAGCGACGCTCGAGCTCCCCGATCAGCTGCCGGGCGATCCCGCGGCGACGGAGGCGGGGGTCCACCGCGAGGCGGAAGATCCAGCCGCGCCTGCCGTCGAACGTGCCCATGACGACCCCGACGAGGTCGCCGTCGTTGTCCTCCGCGACGAGGAAGAGCTGGGCGTCGCGTTCGAGCTTGCGCACCACCTCGTCGCGCGAGGGGGGCGACATGCCCTCGGCCTGCTCCCACAGCGGTCGCGCGCGGTGCAGGTCCTCCATGCGGAACGTCCGGATCTCGACGCTCATCGCGGCGCGTCCGCCAACCGCTCGCGGTCCAACAGCACGCGCTCCCCGCTGGTGGTCGAGCCGTCGGAGAGGAGGTGGGCGGCGAAGCGGCCGACCTCGGCGGCGCGGAGCCAGTGCTCCGGACCGTCACGACGCTCACGGGTGAGCACCGGCGTCATCAGGACGAGGGAGTTGATCCGGACGGGGGAGTCACGGTGCTCCTCGGCGAGCACGTCGGTCAGCATGAGGAGGCCGGCCGAAGCGACGCACTGCGGTCCGGCCCCGGCGACCGGCTCGAGACCTGCTGACCCGTTGATCGTCGTGTAGCTGCTCCCGGGTCGGTCCGCGACCATGGGGAGGAAGGTCCGGGCGACGACCACGTGCGGCGTGAGACGCTCGTCGACGAGACGACGCCAGGTCTCCACCGGCAGGTCCACGACCTCGTCGCCCGACCACCAGCCGCCGACGGCGGCGATGACCGCGTCGGGCGTGCCGACCTCGCCCACGATGCGGTCCCGCACCGCGAGCACGCCCGTCGCGTGGCCGACGTCCCCGACGATCGTGACCAGGTCGCCGTCGCCACCGACCCGGTCGCGCAGATCGGCGAGCCGCTCGGCGCTCCGCGACGGTACGACGACGAGCGCACCTGCCGCGAGCAGAGCGCCCACGATGCCCTCGCCCACCGCGCCGGCACCACCGGCGACCAGCACCCTGCGCCCGGCTACGCCCATCTCGGTGACCTCCCACTCGGACCTGCAGAAGGTAGACGCGCGCTGGTCCGGTCGTCGCCATCCGACCGTGTCGTCAGCCACCCGGGTCGGTTACGTTCGTGATGCACTGACAGGGCACGCGACACGGAAGGAGCGCGATCAATGGGGCTGAACATCCAGGACCTGAAGATCACGAGCCCGGCCTTCGGGTTCGGCGAGCGCATCCCGACGAAGCACACCGGTGAGGGCGAGGACGTCTCCCCGGAGCTGCGCTGGAGCGGCGTGCCCGACGGGACCGAGGAGCTCGCGGTGATCTGCCACGACCCCGACGCGCCGCTGCCGTACGGGTTCACGCACTGGGTCGTCTACAACATCCCGGCGGATGTGACCGGGATCGACGAGGGTGGTGGCGCCAAGTACACCGAGGGTGCGAACGACTTCGGCGGCCAGGGCTACGGGGGCTGCGCCCCGCCACCCGGACACGGCAAACACCACTACTACTTCTGGGTCTACGCGCTCGACACCGAGCTCGACGCTGAGCCGGGGCTCAGCCGGGCGGAGCTGCTCGAGCGCATCGAGGACCACGTCATCGAGCAGAACCGGATCGTCGGTACGTACGCCCGCTGAGACGTCCCGCCCCGATCGATGGCCTGCCTCGCGGCGGGCCATCGTCACGTCCGGGGACGGTCGCGGCGTCACGGCTGCCGCCGGGGGAGGTCCCCGACCGGGCGAGCTATGCCGGGCGGGCCCTGCGCCGCGGCGGTCCCGGTCCCGCTGCGTCGGGCGCCGGCCAGCCGCGCCCGCGAGACCGCCGCGGTCGCGATCGCCACGACCCCGAAGGCGGCCGCGCCGACGGCGACGATCGCCGCCCCGCTGGGGACGTCGACCCAGAACGACAGGTAGAGGCCGACGACCGCGAAGACCGCGCCGAGCGCCGCGGACGCGACCATGAGGACGCCGAACGAGCGGGTCACGAGGCGCGCGAGCGCCGCGGGGACGACGACGGCGGCCGCGATGAGCGTCACGCCGAGCACGCGGACGGAGGCGACGACGACACCGGCGGTGAGCAGGTTGAAGATCAGCTCCGTCAGGCCGGTGCGCACCCCGTGTGCGGCGGCGACGGTGCGGTCGAACGTGGCGAACACCAGCGGCTTGTAGGCCACGAACAGCAGCACCGCGAAGCCGAGTGAGACGGCGACCGCGAGGACGAGCTCGGCGCTGCGGATGCCGAGGACGTCACCGAACAGCAGGCTCTCGAGGCTGACCCGCACCGCCCTCGTCGCTGCGATCACGATGACGCCGAGCGCGAACATCGCGGTGGTGACGATCCCGATCGCCGCGTCGGGGTTCAGGCCGGCGCGCCGTCCGATGCGGTCGATCAGCAGGGCGGCGAGGAGCGTCGCCGCGGCCGCACCCCAGTACAGGCCGATGTCGAACGCGAGGGCGACCGCGACCCCGCCGAGCACGCTGTGGGCCAGCCCGTGGCCGATGTAGCTCATGCGCCGCAGGACGATGAACACCCCGAGCGCACCGCACATCGCGCCGATGAGGATCCCGACGACCAGCGCCCGGTTGAAGAACGCGTACCCGAACGGCTCGATCAACCAGTTCACGCGTCCTCCTCCGGCGCGGTCCGATCGAGGTGGTGCTGGTGGTCGCCGATGACCGCGGCCTCGCGCTTCCTCGGCAGGACCGCCCCGCGGTCCATCACCACGATGAGGTCCTCGTGCTCGAGCACGCGCACCTCGGCGCCGTAGGTCTCGCGGAGCGTCGCCGGCGTGAACACCTCTCGGGGGTCCCCGTCCGCGATGACCGTCGCGTTCAGGCACAGCACCCGTGGGAGGTGACCGGCGACCCAGTTGAGGTCGTGGGTCGTGAGGACGATCGTCAGCCCCTCGGCGTTCAGCTCGCCGAGGAGGTGGAGCACGTCGTGGCGGGTCTGGAGGTCGACGCCGCTGGTCGGCTCGTCGAGGAGCACGAGGTCCACGTCCCGCACCATCGCGCGGGCGAGGAACATGCGCTGACGCTGACCGCCCGACAGGGTGGCGATGTGGCGCTGGGCGAGTTCGTCGATGCCGAGCCGGTCCAGCAGTCGACGCGCTCGGCGACGCTCCCCGCGGCTGAACCACGGCGTCCGACCGCTGGACCTGGTGGCGCCGAACAGCACGACCTGCTCGACGGTCAGGGGGAAGTCCCAGTCGACGGCCTCGAGCTGCGGGACGTAGCCGACCCGACGGACCGGGCGCCCCGGCCGGACCGGGTCGCCGAGCAGGCGGACCGACCCCCCGTGGAGGTCCGCACGGCCGGTGAGCAGGCGCAGCAGGGTCGTCTTCCCCGACCCGCTCGGCCCGACCGCACCGACGAGCTCGCCGCGGTCCACGCGGACGTTCAGGTCGTGGAGCACGGAGGTCGGGCCGTAGCCGCACCGCACCCCGACGAGCTCGATCGCGGGGGTCGCGGGGTGGGCGTCGGCGGTCACCGGCGGCTCACGTGGGGGAGGGATCGACCGGATCCAGTCCGGAGCTGTCCCCGCCGAGCGCATCGACGATCCGGCGCACGTTGTCGACCATCAGGCCGATGTAGGAGTGCTCGGGATCGCCTGGCTCGCCCGGCAGGGCGTCATCGGACAGGTCGCCGATGTAGGTGGCCCCGGTCTCCTCGGCGAGCACCGCGAGGACGCTGCTCGGGAACTCCTCCGAGCCGAACACGGCCGGCACCCGGTGCTCGCGGACCTGGTCGATGATCCGGCGGACCTCTGCGGCCGACGGTTCGGCGAAGTCCGCGGGCTGGACCGCCGCGATCACCTCGATCTCGTAGCGGGGGCCGAAGTAGGACCACGAGTCGTGGTAGGTGACGAGACGCCGGTTCTCCTCGGGGATGGACGCGATCGCCGCGGCGATCGCGTCGTCGAGGGCGTCCAGCTCCCTCCGGTACCGGTCGGCGTTGCGCCGGTAGTCGTCCTCGCCCTCCGGGTCGACCTCGCTCAGCGCGTCCGCGATCGCATCCACGTAGTCGATCGCGAAGGCGACGTTCAACCACAGGTGGGGGTTCGGACCGGCTGCCTCGTCCCCGTCCTCGTGGTCGTGGTCGTGCGTGTGCCCGTCGCCGTGGTCGTGCGTGTCCCCGTCGTGGTCGTGGTCGAGGATCAGGTCCTCTTCCGAGGCGAACATCTCCGCGACGCGGTAGATCGGTGCGCTGTCCGCGAGGTTGGCCTCCGCCAGACGGAGAGCCGCGTCGTTGAGGTCGAACCCGTTCGCGATGAACACGTCGGCCCCGTCGAGCATCCGTGCCTCGCTGGGCCGCGGCTCGTAGGTGTGGGCGTCCATCCCCGACGGGATGAGGGAGACGACCTCGGCGTGCTCCCCGGCGACGTGGGAGACGAGATCGGCGAGCGGCGGGAGCTCGGCGACGACCTTCAACGTCGGCTCGGGCTCCGCCTCGGACCCCGGGGTCGGCGTCGACGCTGGCGGCCCGTCGGTCGCGACCGGCCCGCCGTCGGCCCCGCAGGCAGCGAGCGCCAGCGCGAGGACCAGCACCATGCTCGTCAGGGAGCGTCCGGACACGGGGTACCTCGACCGCGGCGAGTGTTGCGAACGGTTCGCAGTAGGACCCTACGGCGGCGGTCGCACCCACGCAACGCCCCGCGGCGGCACGGGACCGGGGAGCGTCCGAACGGTCGTCCGTGATGCGTATCCTGACGTAGGCTCGAGCCGGACCGACCGCGTACCGTGACGAACGCGGTGCAGCGTGCGCGGCGCGGCGCCGAGCCGGGCCGACACGGACGGACACACAGAAAACGGAGGTGCGACACGTGGGGCGAACCTGGAACCCACCGCAGATCCTGGCGCTGGTCCTCGGGGTCACCTTCGTGGTGCTCGGGGGGGTCGCGCTGCTGCGGACCGGTCTCGACGTGAACCTGTTCGAGCCGACCGTCACGGTCGCCGGCCTCGCCTACACACCGCTGCTGGGGCTGATCGAGCTGGTCCTCGGGCTCGTGCTCCTCGCGGTCGGGGCGTTCCCGGTCGAAGCGGACTCGTTCGTGTTCCTCGGCGTGCTGCTGGTCGCCTTCGGGTTGCTGCTCGTGATCGAGCCCGAGTCCTTCCAGACCTCCCTCGCGGCCGGACGCGCCCACGGGTGGTTCTACGTCACCGTCGGCGTGGTCTCGGTCGGCGTGGGCCTGGGGACGCCAGCGGTCCAGCGCTGGCAGCTGCGCCGTGCCCGCGACCAGCGCGACGACGTGTCCAGGACGCGGCGCATGGAGGAGTGAGGAACGCCGCGAGCAGGAGCGCGACGACCGACCGACGGAGCTGGTTCCGGGGTGACCGGACACG
>CAZADJ010000046.1:7103-14516 GCA_964483845.1 uncultured Actinomycetota bacterium
CGAGCAGGAGCGCGACGACCGACCGACGGAGCTGGTTCCGGGGTGACCGGACACGTGCTCCGTAGCGAGGTGCCGGCGTCGACACGGTCCGGGGGAGGACCGAGGCGTGGCGGGTGACGAGAGAGGAGATGACGATGAGCCAACGGAGCAGGAACCCGATCCGGTTCGTGCTCGGCGCCGCCCGCCGGGTCGTCGAGTTCGTCCTCCCGTGGGACGTGGGAGGCAACGGACAGCGTCCGTCGGAGCCGATCCCGTCGACCGCGCCGCCGCGCCTGCAGGAGGCGGGTCGGCGCGTCCACGACGTGGCGAGCGCCGCGGCGTCCGGTGTGAGCGAGGTCGCGAGCCACACGGCCGGGGTCGTCACGGGGACGCTGACCGCGGTGCGTGATCGCACGGTCGGTCGGGCTGCCAGCGGCGGGACCGATGCGCCCGATCGGGCGGACCCGGACCCCGACGCCGGTGCGGCTCCCGGCCCCGGGGTCCCCTACGAGGAGTGGACCAAGGCTGACCTGTACGAGCGCGCACAGGAGCTGGACGTGCCGGGCCGATCGAAGATGTCGAAGTCCGAGCTGATCGAGGCGCTGCGTTCCCGCTGACCGGTCCGCCCAGCGCCGGGACGTGACCGGCCGTGTCGGAGGTGCGTGGCGCGAGCGCGTACCTTGCACGGCTCGTCATCGCCCCGGAGGTCCCTGACCGTGTCGGTCGGCCCGCGCCAGCGTGGGAGTGACCTCGCGCCGCTGCGCATCGCCGGCTACCGCCGGCTGCTCGGCGGGACCGCGGTCTCCGCGCTCGGGATCTTCCTCCACGCGGTCGCGGCCTCGTGGGTGATGCTGGAGATGACCGGCTCACCCTTCATGGTGAGCCTGGTCACGGCGAGCGCGTTCCTTCCCCGGCTGCTGTCCAGCATCCCCGCTGGCGCGCTCGCCGACATCGTCGACCGGCGCACGATCCTCATCGTGGCCAACGCGGTGAACGCGGTGACCGGCCTGGTGCTGGCGTGGCTGATGTCGACCGGCCAGCTCAACCCCGGGCTGCTCATCGCGCTGAGCGTGGCCCTCGGGCTGGGCTCCTCGGTGAGCCTCCCCGCCTACCAGTCGATCGTCCCCGACCTGGTGCCACGCGACATGGTCGCCTCGGCCATGACGCTGCAGTCGGGCTTCTTCAACGTCTCCCGCGCGGTCGGGCCGGCGATCGGTGGGGTGCTGGTGGGGATCGGACGGGCCGACGCCGCGTTCGCCCTGAACGGGCTCAGCTACCTGGTCGTCGCCGGCGCAGCGCTGACCCTCCGCGGCTACTTCCGCGCTGACGATCCCGAGCCGGTGCGCCGCGCGATGCGCACCGGGCTGCGCTACATCCGCCACAGTCCGGTCTTCCTCCGGGTCGTGCTGCTGACGGTCCTGTTCGCGCTGACGGCGTCGTCGGTCCAGCCGCTGCTCCCCAACGTCGCTCGCGACGCACTGGGCCTCGGCGCCGCCGGGTACGGGGTCCTGTTCGCGTGCTTCGGTGGGGGAGCGCTGGTCGGCGCGCTGTTCCACGGGCGGGTCCGGACGGCGCTGCCGCCGCGGACCATGATCCCCGTCGCGATGGTCGGCTTCGGGCTCGCCGGCACGACCTTCGGGTTGCTGCGGGTGCCGGTGCTGAACGGTGCGGCGCTCGCGCTCGTGGGGCTGTCGTGGACGTGGACGCTGGCGACGATGAACGCCACGGTCCAGCTGAGCTCCCCCCGCTGGGTGCGGGGCCGGTCGATGGGCATCTACCTGCTCGCGTTCACCGGCAGCTACCCGATCGGTGCGATGACGGCCGGTGCGGTCGCCGAGGTGATCGGCGCGGCCGAGACGGTGGCCGCCGCGTGCCTCCTGGCGGCGGTCGTCGGCCTGACCGCCCGCCGCATCGACATCCCCGACCTGTCGGAGATCGTCGAGCCGGTGCTGCCCGACGACTGGACCGCCCAGCCACACGCGGCGACGAGCGTGGCCGGAAGCCCGGTGGTCGTCGTGACCGAGTGGGAGATCGACCCCGATGACCTCCACGAGTTCTTCACGGCCATGCGGGAGCTCCGCCGCCACCGGCACCGCACCGGTGCGCTGCGCTGGGTGCTGTTCCGCAACGCCGAGGAACCCGGCCGCATGACCGAGGTGTTCGAGCTGCCCGACTGGCAGGAGCACCTGCGCCAGCACGCGCGGATGGACGGGGATGCGGTCGCGGCCCTCCAGCGCGCGCGCCGCTTCGATCGCGGGGACGGCCCCCACACCCGTCACCTGGTGGGCATCGACCTGTCCGATCCCCAGGAGGCACCCGACTGGCAGAGCCTGCTCGCGGTCCACGCGCACCTGCACCGCGAGGACGGCAGCGTGCCGTTGGACCGCGAGGCGACGATCGATGGGGCACGATCCGGGGGCGACGAGATCGACACCGGCCGGGGGAGGAGCAGGTGAGAGCCGCCAGGACCCTGACCGCCGTCGGCGCGGCCGCGTTGCTGCTGACGGCGTGTCCGGCAGACGAGCCGCCGGGCCCGGGACCCGAGACGACGCCGGTTCCGACGGAGGAGGCCGCGCCGGAGCCCGATCCCGAGGCGCCGACGGTGCCCGAGGGATCGGACCGAGAGGCGGTCGAGGCACCGCCGCTGGACCTGGAGCTCGTGGTCGACGGACTCCCTCCCCTGACTGACGCCACCGCGCCGCCCGACGACGACCGCCTGTTCGTCGCGACCCTGCCCGGCACGATCGAGATCGTCACCGACGCGGGGCTCGCCGCCGAGCCGTTCCTCGACATCCGCGATCTCGTCGTCGACGAGGGTTTCGAGCAGGGGCTCCTCGGCGTGGCCTTCCACCCCGACCACCCGGACGACGACCGCGTCTTCGTGCACTACACGGGCTCCGGCGGTGCGACCGTGCTCGCCGAGCTGCGCGTGACCCCCGGCGATCCGGACCGAGCCGATCGTGGCTCCCACACGGTCCTGCTCACCGTCGAGCAGCCGGGCCGCAACCACAACGGCGGGAGGCTCGCCTTCGGACCCGACGGGATGCTGTACCTGGCGCTCGGCGACGGTGGGGGAGCGAACGACCAGTTCGGCCACGGCCAGGACCCGGGCACCCGTCTCGGCACGATCCTGCGCCTGGACGTCTCCGATCCCGGCCGCTACCAGGTTCCCCCGGACAACCCCGGCGTCGCCGGCGGTGGGGAGTTCGCACCCGAGGTGTGGGCGTACGGGCTGCGCAACCCGTGGCGGTTCGCCTTCGACGAGGACCTGCTCTACGTCGCCGACGTCGGGCAGGACGACTGGGAGTTCGTCAACGTCGTTCCCGCGGACGAGGCCGGGCTCAACCACGGCTGGCCGATCACGGAGGGATCGCGCTGCTTCCAGGCGGCAGGCTGCTCGACCGACGGGCTCGTGTCGCCGGTGTTCGAGTACTCGAACACCGGACCGGACTGCGCCATCGTCGGCGGTTTCGTCTACCGGGGCGAGGAGATCGAGGGTCTGGCCGGGACCTACCTCTACGGCGACTACTGCTCGGGGTTCGTGCGCTCCTTCCGCTACGACGCCGCCACCGGCCAGGCCGTCGACCACGAGGAGCACGTCGAACGCGGCCGCATCGGCCGGGTGCACGGCTTCGGGCGCGACGCCTCCGGCGAGCTGTACGTGTTGACCGCGGAGGGGGCCGCCTGGCGCGTCGTCGCCGCGGACTGACGGACCGTCGACCGCCACCACGGACGCAGCACCCGGATCGGCCCCCGACGCGTGATCGCTCGTTACGATGGGGTCTCCCCGACCGGATCGACGCGGCATGCCCCTGTACATGGACCGGCACGAGGGTCTAGAGGACCTCACCCCACAGGACGCGGCCGAAGCGCACCTCCAGGACCTCGAGGTCCAGGGTCGCTACGGCGTCCGCTACCGGTCGTACTGGATCGACCAGGAGCAGGGGACGGTCTTCTGCCTCGTCGAGGCGCCGAGCGCTGACTTGGCCGAGCAGGTCCACCGCGAGTCGCACGGGCTCGTGGCCGCGAAGATCATCGAGGTGGACCGGGCGCTCGTCGAGTCCTTCCTCGGGACCCTGCACGAGCCGGCCCCGGGGGAGGTCTGGTCGGCGACGGCCTTCCGGGTGGTCGCCTTCACCGACATCGAGGGGTCCACGAAGTTGACGCAGGAGTTGGGCGACGCGCGGGCGATGGAGCTCCTCCACGAGCACGACCGCATCGTGCGCGAGACGCTCGCGTCCTGCCGCGGGCAGGAGGTGAAGCACACCGGCGACGGGATCATGGTCTCGTTCACCTCCGTCTCTCGGGCTGCGGAGTGGGCCTGCGAGGTGAGCGATCAGCTCGAGGCGCGCAACCGTGCCGCCGGCGAGCCAGGGCTGCACGTGCGGATCGGGATGAGCGCCGGTGAGCCGGTCGCGGAGGGCGAAGACCTGTTCGGCGCCACCGTCCAGCTCGCGGCCCGGCTGTGCGACCATGCGACGTCGGGTTCGACCATCGTGGCGAACACGGTCCGCGACCTCGCCCTCGGGAAGGGGTTCGGGTTCGAGACGTGCGACCCGGTGCGGCTGAAGGGCTTCACCGAGCCCGTCCAGCCCTTCGAGCTCATCTGCGCGACGTGAGCGGCAGCGGTGGATCCAGAGCTGTGGGCACCTCGAGCCGCTCGAGACCGGCCGTCGTGGCGAAGGGGATGACCGGTCGGTCGGTAGTGGGATGGTCCGCTCGGGACGCTCAGGACGCCGCGGTCACATCAGCGTCCTCGAGCTGTCCCATGTGCTCCGCGAGCACGGCCCGCAGCCGTTCCTCGTTCTGTCCACCCTGCCTCGTCATGAGCGGCTTCATCAGCGTCCAGAAGGCGCGACGCTTGAAGCCCTCCAGGCGCTCGGGTCGGACGCGCAGCTCCGTGCGCTCCCCGTCGAGCGGCTGGAGCTCCCACGTCCAGGTCCACCACCCGATGCCCGGGTACTGACTGCGGATCGTGAAGTAGCGGAACGGCCGCCAGTCGAGGACCTTCTGTACGGACACGTTCCTCCCGTGGACGCAGTGGTTCACGGTGCCGGCGCCGCGGCGCCCGCCGCGTGTGTCCTCGTCGATGTTCTTCACGCCGACCTGCCACTGGAGGCGCCGCTCCGGCGCGGTGACGAACTCCCAGACGATCTTCGGGGGGGCCGGGAGGATCATCGCGTGCTCGAACTCGGCCGCGTCGGGGGTGACGTAGACGCGGCGGCGCTCGTCCTCGAAGCGCCAGCGGGTCTGGAGGTCCTCCACGTAGCCCCGGACCTCCTGGCCGTCGTAGCGCTCGTGGTGCTCGCGCATGCTCAGCGCCCCGGGGTCGATCTCGAGGGCCTCGATGCACGGCTGCGTGAAGAAGGCGTACCCGCGCAGGTCGAACTCGTCCCGCACCGTGTTCTTGAGCAGCCGGTGGACGAGGATCACGTCGGGCCCGGTGAGCTCCTCGCCACCGGCGACCTGTTGCCGGGCGAACTGGCCGTGGTGCACCACGAACTTCAGGTTCAGCTCGGGGATCAGCTGGCAGGCGTTGCAGTCGCAGGAGGTCGCCTGGTCGATGTCACGGACACGGGAACGGAAGGCGAAGTAGGTCTCCTCGACGGTGTCGAGCAGCATCGACGCCTCGATCTCGGTCTCCAGGGCGTAGGCGAACGCGGCGTCGCCCTCGATCTTGCTCAGCCTCAGGGTGGGGGTGAGGTGGTCCACCATCGTCTGGGTGAGGTCGGCGAGCACGTCCTGGGCGTGCTCCAGCTCGACCTGCTCCAGGTAGTCGGTGTAGCCGGTCACGTCCGCGATGGTGAGGCAGCCGCGATCCGCCGGAGCGAGCAGGTCGTCGTGGGTACCCGTCGACATGGTCTCCCTCCCACCGTCCACTGTAGACGGCCAGGGACGGCTGTCGAGGCGCCGGTCGGATCAGGGGGAGCCGCCCTACTCCCCGTCGGTTGCGACCTCCGCGACGACCGGTCCGGCGACCGCGTCGAGGACCGGCTCGTTCTTGTTGGTGCGCTTCTTCTCGGGGAAGTCGACCGGGCGCAGCACCGTCGGGTCGTCGCCCGGGACGTGCAGGTCGGCGGCGACGCCGCAGTAGACGAGCTCGTCGGCACCGGTCTGCAGCCCCTTCACCCCCCGGCCCTTGACCGAGTACTCGGCGATCGGCGTGCGCTTGCCGGTGCCGTCGGCCGCCAGCGTCAGGACCTCGACGTCGTCGCCGCCGCCCGGGACGACGCTGAGCGCGACGACCTCCGCGTCGTCGGGGACGTCCATGCCGATCACGCCGGCTGCGGACCGACCCATCGGCCGCACCTCCTCGGCGGCGAAGCGCGCGACGTACCCGCCCGAGTGTGCGACCACGAGGTGGTCCTCGTCGCCGCAGACAGCGGCGGCGACCAACCGGTCGTCGTCCTTCACGCCGGCCGCCTGGATCGTGCGGTTGCGGGTCTCGTACTCGACCAGCTCGGTGCGCTTGACCTGGCCGCGGGCCGAGGCGGTGACGAGCGTGCGGCCATGGTCGTCGGGGAGCACGACCGCACCGACGATGGCGGCGTCGGGCTGCTCGCCGACCGCCTGGGAGGCGTGGGTGCCGCGGTCACGCGGACGGACGACGGGGACGTCGGCGAGATCGAGCCGGTAGCCGGTCCCGGCCTCGTCGACGAGCAGCAGCGTGTCGTCGGTGGTGGCCCGCACGACCGCCGCCAGCGGGTCGTGCGCGTGCTCGTGGGCCGGGCTGGTGCGACGCTCGGGGATCGGCTTCACGAACCCGTCGCGCGTCACGTAGACGGTGACCTCCTGGGCCTCGAAGCCGGCCTGCGAGCCGCCGGCGAGGACATCCTCGGCGGTGATGCCCTCCTCGACGACGCGGGAGCGCCGCGGCGTGGCGTGGAGGCGCTTGATCTCGGCGAGCTCCTCGGCGAGGAGCCGGTCGAGCTCCGAGGGGTCGCCGAGGATCGCGTCGAGCTCGGCGATGATCCCCTGGAGCTCGTCGTACTCGTCGCGCAGCTCACTCTGCTCGAGCGCCGCGAGCCGACGCAGCATCATGTCGAGAACCGCCTGGGCCTGGACCTCGGTCATCTCGAAGCGCTCGATGAGCTGGTTCTTGGCGTCGGACGCGGAGTCCGCACCGCGGATGAGCTCGATCACCTCGTCGAGGTGGTCGAGCGCGGTGAGCAGACCCTCCAGGATGTGTGCCCGGTGGGCGGCGCGGTCGCGGCGGTGCTGGGTCCGGCGGGTGAGCACGTCACGCTGGTGGGCGACGTAGTGCTCGAGGCAGGCCTTCAGCCCGAGCGTCTCCGGGGCCCCGTCGACGAGCGCGACGCAGTTGATGTGGAACTTCGAGCGCAGGTCCGACGATCGGTACAGCTGCTCGAGCACGGCCGCCGGGTCCTCGCCGCGCTTGAGCTCGATGACGATGCGCATGCCGTCGCGCGACGA
>CAZADJ010000047.1:0-14309 GCA_964483845.1 uncultured Actinomycetota bacterium
GCGAACCCCGAGGCGCTGGACGACTACCTGGAGATCGCCGGGGCGGACACCTGACCGACGCCGCGGACGCCTCGTTCGGCTACGTGCGCGACACCTGGGTGCTCACGGTCGCTGCTCCGGCGCCACCCACAGCCCGACCTGGTCCGGGTGCACGGTCGCCGCGACGACCGCGCGCAGATCGTCGCTGAGGGCGCCGAGCTCCACCTCGTCCCGGAGCCTCAGACCGAACTCCTCCACGATCCGCTGCGCGTCGTAGTTGGCGCGGTCGAAACGCCGGTCCACGAGCGACTGGACACGCCTGCGCAGTGGAACGAACGCTGCGGCGACGACCAGGGTCGATGCCGCCACGACGAGATCACCGCCTCCACCGCCTCCGAAGCTCCGGAGGGCGGAGCCGATCCCGACGACGCTGACCGCGTAGATGCCCGCGAGGACGAGGGTGACCAGACCGTAGCCGAGCGTCCGGCTGATGATCTGATCGATGTCGTACAGGCGGTAGCGCAGCACCGCGATCCCCATCGCCACCGGGACGGTGCTGACGAAGACCGCGATGGCCACGGTCCCCGTGTGGTAGTGGGCGGTGAGGTAGCCGAGGCCGTTCGGGATCTCGACGACGAGCATGGTGGTCACGAGGATCGCGGCTGCGAAGGCGACCCACCGAAGCTGATGACGCATGCTCTCGTCAGCCCGCCGTCGGCGCGCCATCAGCGCGAGCGGACCGAGCAGGAGCGACGCCTGGAACAGGGCGTAGACGCCGGTGCCTCCTGCCGCGACACCGAACAGATCCACCGCGAGCGGGTTGCTGATCGGCGCTGCTGCGTACGGTTGGATCTCCGGGCCGGTCGCGACGAGGAAGGCGTAGATGAGACCGAAGGTGGCGATCACCCCGATCGATCGCCGCCAGAAGCGGGACCGGGGGCGACCCGTCGGGAAGAGGATGAGCGCGATGATGACGAGCACGACCGTCGGGATCCAGCTCCACGTCGTGTACCAGAACAGGGCCGCACCAGGGACACCTCCGCGCGCCCCGATGTCGATCGCGACCTCACCGACCAGGAACATCGACCCGGAGAGACCTCCAGCGACGAGGAGCAACCATCCGATGGCGTTGCCCGAGACCCGCGTCGCGATCATCGCGCCGACCGCAGCGAACACCACCGCCCACAGTCCCGGCGTCCACCGCGCACCCCACTCGAGCGGGACCGGCACCGACCGGTTCACCAGCACGAGGACCAAGCCGACGCTGGACACCGCGACCACCGCGACGAGCAGCGAGACGGCGAGCAGCCGCGCGCTCGTGCTCGGAGATGCGGACGCCGCGGACATGAGCGCCCAGGGTGCCCCGGCCCCGCTCCCTTGTCACGCTCTCTGACTGATCGACACCGACCGTGCCGCAGGAGCGTGTCTGCGTCGGCCCGCCCCGGTGGGCATCATGGCAGCGATGACCCTCCCGTCGCCCTCACGCCTCGCCGTTCGGCTCGCTCCCCACGGCCTGCCGGGAGCGCGCCGACTGCTGGGCGCCGGGCTGAACCACGTCTTCGGCCCGCCGCCGTTCGACCCGGCCCGGCACCCGGGTGATCCCGGTCTCTTCGGGCCGGGATCGGCCTCCTGGCGGGTGATCGGTGAGCCGGCGGCGATCGTCGGCGGGGTCCGTGCGCTGCTGGTGCAGCTTCTCCATCCGCTCGCGATGGCGGGCGTCGCCGACCACTCCGGGTTCCGCAACGATCCGATCGGGCGCCTGCAGCGCACCTCCGCCTACGTCGTGACCACGACGTTCGGTGCGATGGACGAGGTCCTGGGGGTGGCGGCCGTCGTGCGCCACGCGCACGGGACCGTGACCGGCCTCGCACCCGACGGGCGGCCGTACCGGGCCGACGATCCCCACCTGCTGGCCTGGATACAGGCGGCACTGACCTCCAGCTTCCTCGCGACGGATCGCGACTACGGCACCGATCCGGTCGACGGGGCCGCCGCCGACGCGTTCGTCGCGGAGCAGTCGTACGCCGCAGCGCTGCTCGATCCCCGGGTCGACCTCGACGCCATCACCCAGGACCCCGAGGCGCGGACGGCGCTCCGCGACCGCCAGCTCGCCCTGCCGATGGTCGAGGAGGGACGACTGCCACGCACGGTGGACGAGCTCGCGGAGCAGCTCGCCGCCTACGAACCCGAGCTGGAGGTGGACGCGCAGGGTCGCGAGGGGCTGCGGTTCCTCCTCTGGCCGGACCTCGCTCCGGCGGTCCGCGCCGCCTACCTCCCGATGCTCGGCGGGGCGATCGCCAGCCTGCACGACTCCCAGCGGCGGCTGCTCGGTCTGCCGACGTCGTCCGCCGTCCTGTGGCCGCTGCGCGCGAACACCCGCGCGCTCCTGTCGACGTTCCGGGTCGTCGTCGGCCCGTCGCCGTCAGCTCGCGCAGCGACCCGCCGTGTCGAGGGGCACGGGGCAGCCGGACCGACGGACGTCGTCGACCGGCGGAGCTCAGCCGGTTGACGACGGGCGGGATCGCGTGCCACCGCCGGCTCAGCCGAGCCAGGCGGCCAGGCGCTCACGCTCGAAGGCCCGCTTCGCAGCGAAGCGGTCGCGGGTCGGCGGCTCGATCTCCACGTCCGGGGCCGGCTCGGCGTAGAAGTCCCCGCTGACGAACGCGACCTCCTCGCCCGGGAACTCGAGGAAGCAGAAGCCGTGACCGTCGAAGCGGTCACCCTCGCCGCCACCGAGATCGGCGACGATGTTGCGCGCGGCGACCTTGCCCTCCCCCTCGGCGAAGACACCCGCCTTCGGCAGCTGGCCCGTCGCGGTCGCGACCATGGTGCAGTCTCCGACCGCGTAGACGCCCTCGACGTCGGTGCGGAGCGTGTGGCGGTCCGGCTCGATCCAGCCCGATGCGCCGGCGAGCGGTGACTCGGCGAGCACCGGGACCGGCGCGGAGGCGGGCACCGCGAGCCAGAGCGCGTACTCGAGCCGCTCACCGTCGCCGAGCGCGAGCTCCCGGGCCTCCCGGTCGACACCGCTCACCGGGGTCTCCGTGCGCAGCTCGATGTCGCGTTCGGCGAACCGGTCGGCCACGTACCGGCTCGCGTCGGGACCGGCGGCGGGCAGCGAGATCGGCTGCGGGGTGGTGAGGACGATCTCCAACTGGTCACGCACCCCGCGGTGGCGGAGCTGCTCGTCGATGAGCAGTGCCGCCTCGTAGGGGGCCGGCGGGCACTTGAACGGTCCACCGAGGATGGAGATCACGAGACGGCCGCCGTCCAGCCCCGCGAGGTCACGGCGCATCGCCGGCAGCGCCGCGGCATCGTAGAGGTCGTGGCCGGCCCCGGCGATCAGCTCCCCGTGCTCCGGGTCCACGCCGGCGCCGAGCGCGACGAGGAGCGCGTCCCCGGACAGCTCCCCGTCGGAGGTGCGTGTGAGCCGGGCCTGCGGATCGATCGCGGTGACCTCAGCCTGCACGAACCGCACGCCGTGGCCATCGAGCCGGTTCAGATCCCCGGTGCCGTCGGCCAGCGGTCGCATCCCGGCGAGGTCCCACAGCTTCGCGAACCCGATGAAGAACCCGTCGTCGCGGGCGACCAGCGTGATCTCGTGCTCGTCGCCGAGGTGCTGTCGCAGCTCGTGGGCGGCGGCCAGTCCCCCGAACCCGCCGCCGAGGATGAGCACGTGAGCCATGACGAGAACCTCCGGTGGTCGTCGCCCGTCGCGGACCGGTCCGTCCCCGGTCGGTCCCTTCCGGGTCGGTGCCTTCTTACCAGCCGAGGACGCGGGACACGGTCGCGGGCCGGGTCAACGGTGCTCCGCGACGGCGAAGGCCCGGATCGGGAAGGTCCCGAGGCCGCGGACCTTGACCGGCACCGCGGTGAACCGGAACGGTCGACCGACGATCCGGTCGAGGCCCGTGAGGTGCTCCACGACCGGGATCCCGGCGGCCAGCAGCCCGGAGTGTGCCGGCCGCGACCGGTCGGCCGTGTCGTCGACGTTCACGGAGTCGATCCCGACCAACGCGGCTCCGCCCTGGACGAGCGCACCGACCGCGTCGGTGGTGAGGAACGGGTGCTCGGGGGAGCCGTACGCGTCGGTACGCCAGTGGCGGTCCCAGCCGGTCGCGAAGAGGACGGCTCGCCCGGCGACGTCAACGTCGGCGAGCGCCTCCGGGCCGATGGCGCGCTGCGACGTCGCGACGCAGACGCCGGGCAGGTCCGCGACCGCCTCGAGGGGCAGCTCCGCGAGATCGATCCCGTCGGCGTAACGGTGGGCCGGCGTGTCCAGGTAGGTGCCGGTGTTCGCGACCATCTCGATGCGCCCGATGTGGAACTCGGTGCCGTCGTCGTAGATCGCGCGGGAGGCCTCCCGGGTGAGGTGGTCACCGACGACCGGTCCGGGCAGCCCCGGGTAGGTGGTCATCCCGTGCTCGATCGTGTGGCTGAGGTCGACGAGTTCGCGGACCACGCGGTCACCTCCGGGGCTCCGGCTGTGGGATCAGCGGAACGGTACGGTCTCCGGTGACGCCACCGTGGAGCCCGCTGTGATCGACATCTCGTCCCGCGCCGGTCGCGCGCTCGCGAGCGCGGCCCTGTCGGTGGCGTGTCTCGTGGTCGGTCCGGACCCGCAGATCGTGGCCGCGATGGAACGCATCTACGCGGTCCAGGTCGTCGAGGACCGCGAACGCCGGCGCCCGCCGGCGCGTGGCTCGTCCTGGCCCGGTCCGACCGCGCCGGTCGGACGTCGTCCGACGCCGACCCGCCCGGCCGTCGGACGCCCCTGACGGCTGCTCACACCTCGTCCAGGATGGTCCGTGCGTAGGCGCGCGACCACGGCTCGTCACCGGCGGTGGCTTCCCGCTCGGCGCGGATCAGGAGGTAGGTCAGCTCGCTGCGGGTGAGCCACCGTCCGAGCCGGTCCCCGAGGTGTGCCTGGAGGTACGCGGCGTACCAGGACGCCCACTCGGGGTCTCCGCCGTCGGTCTCGGCGAAGGCGGCGTGGTGGGCCTCGCCGGTCGCCTCGAGCAGGTCGGTGAGCTCGTCGAGCCGGCTGACGCCGTTCATCTCGTGCCCTTCACTCGAGCGCGGTGTCGATCCGCTCCATCACCTCGTCGGTGAGCTCCGGCAGGACGTCGACCGCGCCCATGTTCTCGCGCACCTGCTCGACGCGGCTCGCGCCGGTGATCACCGTGGAGACGTTCGGGTTCCGCGCGCACCAGGCGATGGCGAGCTGCGCGAGCGAGCAGTCGAGCTCCTCCGCGATCGGTACGAGCTTGCGCACCTTCTCGTTCTTCTCGTCGGCGGTGAGCGACTCACGCAGCCAGTCGTAGCCGTCGAGCTCCGCCCGGCTGCCCTCCGGGATGCCGTCGAGGTACTTGCCGGTGAGCAGTCCGGACGCGAGCGGGCTCCAGATGGTGGTGCCGAGCCCGATGTCCTCGTAGAGCCGCGCGTACTCCTTCTCGACCCGACGGCGGTGGAGGAGGTTGTACTGCGGCTGCTCGGTGACCGGACGGTGGAGCCCGTGACGGTCGGCGATCTCCCAGGCGGCGCGGATCTCGTCGGCCTTCCACTCCGAGGTCCCCCAGTAGTGGGCCTTGCCCGCGTCGATGATGTCGGACATCGCGCGCACGGTCTCACCGATCGGGGTCTCCGGGTCGGCCCGGTGGCAGAAGACGACGTCGACGAAGTCGAGCCCGAGCCGTTCCAGCGAGCCGTCGATCGCCTGCATGAGGTACTTGCGGTTCAGCGTGCTCCTCGTGTTGACGCCGTCGTGGATCCCCCAGAAGAACTTCGTCGAGATCACGTACGAGCGCCGCGGCCAGCCGAGCTTGTCCAGCGCCTGGCCCATGATCCGCTCGGACTCCCCTCCCGCGTAGACCTCGGCGTTGTCGAAGAAGTTCACGCCGGCGTCGTAGGCGGCCTGCATGCACTCGAGAGCGAGGGTCTCGTCCAGCTGGTTCTTGAACGTCACCCACGACCCGAACGAGAGCACGCTGACCTTGATCCCCGAACGCCCGAGTCTCCGGTACTGCATCTCGGCCATCGTGCGGCTCCTGTCCACGTCGTCGGGGTCGAGACTAGGTGTCCGGGAACCGCCGTGGGCCGCGGGCCCGTCCCGGCGGTCGGTGCGCGACCGGCCGCCTCGCTGCGGCACGATGGCCCTCGATCGACGTCGACGACCGCCGGCCCGGAGGAACGACCATGACCATCGACGTGCGCGCAGTCCGTCGCCGCTTCCCGGCCCTCGACGCCGCACCGCGCCGCATCGTGCACGCCGACGCCCCCGGCGGCACCCAGGTACCCGAGCGTGTCATCGCCGCGATGTCGGACCACCTGCGCGACGCCAACGCCAACGCCCACGGCGCTTTCCCGACGTCGCAGGCGACCGACGAGACCTGCGCCCGCGTCCGCAGGGCGCTCGGCGGCTTCCTCGGCTCGGAGCCCGAGGGGATCGTGTTCGGCCCGAACATGACCACCCTGACGCTGCGTCTCGCCCGCGCCCTGGAGTCGCGGCTCGCGCCCGGCGACACCATCGTGTGTACGCAGCTCGACCACGACGCGAACGTCGCCCCGTGGCTGATCGCCGCCGGACGCAGCGGTGCGGAGGTCCGCTTCGTCGGCCTGCGCGACGACGGGACCCTGGATCCGGACGACCTGGAGCGGGCGGCCGAGGCACGACCCCGCCTGTTCGCCTTCCCGGCGGCGTCGAACGCGCTCGGCACGCTGGTCGACCCGGCGCCGTTCGTCGCCGCGGCCCGCTCGGTCGGGGCCCTGACGTTCTGCGACGCGGTCCACGCCGCGCCGCACGTCGCACTGGACCGGCGGCTGACCGGCGTGGACGTCGTGGCCTGCTCGCCGTACAAGTTCTTCGGTCCCCACGCCGGCGTGCTCGCCGCGGACCCCGAGCTGCTCGCCGACCTCTCGCCGGACAAGGTGCGACCGGCCCCCGACACCGGGCCGGAGCGGTGGCAGACGGGCACCGCCAACTTCGAGGCCATCGCCGGGATCGAGCCGGCGGTGGCGCACCTGTCGGAACTCGGCATGGACGCGGTCGCCGCACACGAGCGGCGGCTGACGGCGAGGTTCCTCGCGGGCATCGCCGACATGGAGCACGTCTCGCTCCACGGCCCGGCGACTCCCGAGGGGCGCACCCCGACCTTCGCGATCACCGTGGAGGCGGCCACCCCCGACGAGGTCGCCGCCCACCTCGCCGAGCGCGGTGTCTACGTGTGGGCCGGCCACTACTACGCCATCGAGCCGATGCGGGCGCTCGGTCTCCTCGGACACGGCGGGGCCGTGCGCATCGGGTTCGTCCACTACCACGACACGACCGACGTCGACCTCGTCCTCGACGCGCTGGACGACCGCTGATCCGCGCCGGCGTGGCGTAGAGTCGGACCGGCAGCGGGCTGTCGGCCGGGTGGGCGAACGGGCGTGACGGAGGAGCAGAACGATCACCTGACCATCGACGAGCTCGCCGAGCGCACCGGGGTCTCAAGCCGGAACATCCGCTACTACCAGACGCTCGGGTTGCTGCCGCGTCCGCGGGTCCAGGGGCGCTCGGGCTACTACGGACCCCGCCACGTGGAGCGGCTCGGTGTCATCCAGGATCTGCAGGCCGAGGGGCTGAACCTGCGGGCGATCGGCTTCCTGCTCGGCGGCTCCGAGGGGGTCGGCAACCGGGAGCTGCGCGGGTTGGTCCGGGCTGCCCTGGACGGCTGGATCCGCGAGGAGCCGCGCGAGGCGACCACCGACGAGGTGCTCGACGAGCTGCGCCTCGACGACGTCGACCAGTCGGTCGTCTCGCGCGCCGTGGAGCTGCGGCTGCTGGAGCCGATCGAGGAGGACGACCGCTGGCTCGTCGTGACCCCGAGCCTGCTGCGTGCGGGCGGGGAGCTGCACACCATGGGGATCACCCCGGAGCGGTCCCTCGACGTGCTGGCGACCCTGCGTGAGCACGCCCGTGCGATCGCGCAGGCGTTCATGGAGCTGTTCGAGGACGCCGTCCTCGAACCGTTCGACGCCCGCGGACGCCCACCGGAGGAGTGGGAGGAGGTCAGCGCCAGCGTGGAGCGGCTCCGACCGATCGCGGGTGAGGCGGTCCAGGCGGTCTTCCACCAGGTCATGCGTGAGATCGTGGCGGCCTACCTGGAAGGGCTCGGTCCCGAGGAGTGATACCCGGTCGATCCGCGACGTCACGGATGAGCGCGGTCACGGCCCCCGGGCGCTCCAGGGGCGTCTGGTGCCCGGCGTCGGGGAGCTCCACCAGCCGCGCGTCCGGGAGGCGATCGGCGACCTCCCGTGTGAGGCGCGGCGACACGAGGCGGTCGTGGGCCCCGGTCACGACGACGCACGGCACGTCGAGGTGCGTCGCGGCGGCCGCCAGGTCGACCCCGGCGAGGGTCGTGCCGCAGCCCGCCCGGACGTCGGGCGGACAGTCACGGAACAGCTGCTCGGTGAGGTCCACGAGCGTGGGCGACGCGTCCGGTCCGAGCGCCACGGCGTCGACCACGCGCCTGCTGATCGGCGTGGTCCAACCGGGTACCGGCATCCGTGTCGTCAGCAGCCAGCGCGCGACGGCCTCGCGGACCCGGCCGGTGGCCGTCCGCCCGGCGAGGAACGCCCCGGTGGCGGGCTCCACCGAGGTGTTCATCAGGATCGCACCGGCCAGACGTTCGGGCACCTCGTCGAGGTGCCGGTGTGCCCACGCCAGGACCGACATGGCACCCAGCGAGTGTCCGACGAGGAGAGCGCGTTGACCGGGCGGCACCTCGCTCGCGAGCACTGCCTCCAGGTCCGCGGCGAGCGCCTCGAGCGAGTAGTCGTCGTCGAGCGGGCGGCCGCTCGCCCCGTGACCGCGCTGGTCGTACACGACGACCCGCCGGTCGCCTCGCAGGTCGCGCAGCTGGTACTGCCAGAAGCGGGACGACATCCCCCAGCCGTGCACCAGCACGATCGTCGGTGGGCGCCCGTCGCCGGCGACCTCGACGTGGAGCGGCACCCCACCGCCACCGCTGACCGCGCGATCCTCTCCGAACGCGGGGTCCGTGATGAGGTGTCGCTCCGGGTCCGCGTCGAGCTGACGGGCGTCGCGTCTACCGACGACGACCCAGCCGGCGATCGCGGCGAGCACGCCGATGGCCACCGCGCCGGTCAACCTGTTCGGAGGTCGCCTCATCAGGGCGGCCCCGTCCCGCTCGAAGCGCTCGGACCCGGTCCGCGCTCGTCGGTCTCGGCGAGCAGCTCCGGCACGCCCCGGCGGGTCGCGTACGCCTCGAGGACCGGCTGGAACACGCCCGGAGCGACGAGGAGCGGCCAGAGCCAGCGGGGGCGCACGACACGGCGCCGCCTGCCGAGCACCGCGTCGTGGACGGCCTCGCCGGCGACCCCGACCGGGATGGTGGAACGGAACAGCAGCTGCGTACGCGCGGCCAACCGCCCCGCCCCGGTCGAGGACAGCCCGTCCCGCAGCAGGCGCGTGTCGACGAACCCGAAGTAGGCGACCCCGACGTCGACGCCCGAAGCGGCGACCTCGAGGCGGAGCGCGTCGGCGTACGCCTCCACACCCGCCTTGCTGGCGGCGTACGCGCCCATGAGCGGGAGGTGGATGGCCGCCGCGAGCGACGCGACGGCGAGGACGTACCCGCGCCGTTCGCGCACGTGCGGGAGGGCCGTCGAGATCGTCCGGACGACGCCGAGGAGGTTCACCGCCAACGTCCGGTCCACGTGGGCCACCGCGCCGCGCGTCAGCGTCCGCGCCGGAGCGATCGCGGCGTTGGCGACGACGATGTCGATCCCACCGAACCGCGCCGTCGTCGCGGCGACCGCCTCGTCGAGCGCGTCCTGGTCGGTGACGTCCGCGGTGACCGCGAGCCCGGTCCGACCGAGGCGCGCCGCCGCCTGTCGCGCGGCCTCCGCGTCGACATCGACGATCGCGACGTTCGCACCCGACCGGGCGAGCCGCTGCGCCGCGTCGGCGCCGATCCCCCGGCCGGCCCCGGTGATCAGCGCGGTCCTCCCCCGCAGCTGCGATCCCATCGTGGCCCCTCCCCGTCCGTCGGCTCCGTTGACTGTGTCAGCGAACACTGTAACATTCGCCACTGTAAGGAGTGTCGCCGTGCGCGGCCACGCCCTCGACCACCCGCGGAGGGACCATGCCACGGATCGCGATCGTCGGGGCGGGCTTCAGCGGGCTCGGAGCGGCCGCACGCCTGGTCGACGCCGGCTTCGACGACCTCGTCATCCTCGAGCGCCGTCCCGCGGTCGGCGGGACGTGGCACGACAACACCTACCCGGGGGCGGCCTGCGACATCCCCGCCCACCTCTACTCGTTCTCGTTCGCGCCGAGGTCCGACTGGTCCACCGCCTACCCTCGCCAGGCGGAGATCGCGACGTACCTGGAGGAGCTGGCCGACCGGTTCGGGCTGCGCCGGTTCCTGCACGTGGACGCCGAGGTCACCGACGCGCGCTTCGACGCGCCGGGGGGGCGCTGGCACCTGCGGACCCGCGGCGGCCGCGAGGAGGTCGCCGACGTCGTCATCGGTGCGCTCGGACCCCTCACCGAACCCTCCTACCCGTCGTTCCCGGGACGGGACGGGTTCCGCGGCCCACAGGTCCACACCGCCCGCTGGGACCACGACGCCGACCTCGACGGCGCCCGCATCGGCGTGATCGGGACCGGGTCCAGCGGCGTGCAGGTCGTGCCCCCGCTCGCCGACCGGGCCAGCCGCCTCACCGTGTTCCAACGATCGGCCCCCTGGGTGATCCCGATGCTCGACCGCCGCTACACGCGCGCCGAGCGCTGGGCCTTCGAGCACGTCCCCGGGCTGCGTCGCCTGTACCGCGCCCTCCTCTACTGGCAGAAGGAGGTGCGCTTCGCCGGCTTCAAGCGTGGTAGTGCGGCCATGCGGCTCATGGAGTCCTACGCGAGGTGGAACATGCGCCGCCACATCGAGGACGCCGAGCTGCGACGCGCCTTGACACCCGACTACCGGATGGGGTGCAAGCGCATCGTCCTCTCCAACAGCTACTACCCGACGCTCGCCCGCGGTGACGTCGACCTCGTCACCGATCCCATCGAGCGGGTGACCCCGGAGGGGATCCGGACCGTCTCCGGTGAGGTCCCGCTCGACGTGATCGTCTACGCCACCGGGTTCCGCGTCACCGATCTCCTCGCCGGTCTCACCGTGACCGGCCTCGACGGTCGCGATCTCGGGGAGACGTTCAGCGACCGTCCCGCGGCCTACTACGGCACCTCGGTCCCGGGCTTCCCGAACCTCTTCCTGATGCTCGGTCCGAACACCGGCCTCGGCCACAACTCGATGACGCTGATGATGGAGGCGCAGTACGACTTCATCCTCGGGGCGATCGGGCACCTGGACGATCGCGACCTCGCCTTCGTCGACGTCCGGGAGGACGCCCTGGAGGCCTTCCGCGCCGAGGTCAGCCATCGCAACGAGGGCACCGTCTGGGCCAGCGGCTGTGACAGCTGGTACCTGGGCGACGACGGCTACAACTTCACCCTCTGGCCCGGCTACACCTTCGAGTTCCGGCGGCGCACCCGCCGCTTCCACGCGGACTCGTACCGACACGTCGCGCCCGACGAGCCCCCGGACGCCGAGGACGAGGAGTCACCACGACGGGCAGCCGCTGCGCGCGGAAGGCATCCGGCATGAGGTGCCCGCGTCGCACGTTCGGGACCGTGACGCTCACGCTGCTGCTGCTCGCGCTGTCCGCGGCCCCCGCCTGGGCGGACGCGGACCACGCGCCGGCCGGCGGCGCCGCCGCCGAGGAGATCGTCCTCGCGGGGGTCGTCGGTGCCGTACTCGCGGCGGCGGTCGCCGCGCTCACCCTCGCCCACCTGCGGGGACGCCTCGTCGCCCTCGATCGGCTCGCGGCGTTCGCTGGCCGCACGTCGGGGCTGCCCGGGTGGGCGGCGCTGCCGCTCGCGGTCGCCGGCGGTTCCCTCCTCATCGCGGTCTTCGGCTTCTACTGGGACGTCGCCACCCACATCGACCACGGCCGTGACGCCGGTCCGTTCGCGAACCCCTCCCACTGGTGGATCATCGTCGGCCTCCTCGGTCTCGCGCTCGCCGGGATCCTCTCCGACCTGCTCGGCACCGGCGACGACGACGTCCCCAGCGCACTGTCCATCCGCGGCCGGCGGGTGCCGGCGGGCGGCCTGCTCCTGCTGGGATGCTCGCTGGTGGCACTCGTCGGCTTCCCGATCGACGACGTGTGGCACCGGATCTTCGGCCAGGACGTGACCCTGTGGAGTCCGCCCCACATCCAGATGGTCGCCGGTGCCTCGCTCACCACGATCGCGATGTGGATGCTCTCCGTCGAGGGGCAACGGGCCGCCGGTGCGGCCGGCTCCCCGAGGCGCCGTGGGCGCGTGCGGTTCGGGGAGGTCGCCCTCGCCGGGGCCGTGCTCGTCGGGATGTCGACCCTCCAGGGCGAGTTCGACTACGGGGTGCCGCAGTTCCGACTGCTCTACCAGCCGGTGCTGATCGCGGTCGCCGCCGGCATCGCGCTCGTGCCCGCCCGCATGCGCCTCGGCCGCGGCGGCGCCCTCCTGGCGGTCGGGTTCTTCCTCGCGCTACGCGGAGCGCTGTCGCTGGTCATCAGCGGCGGCTTCGAGCACGTCACCTTCCACTTCCCGCTCTACCTCGGCGCCGCGATCGCCATCGAAGCGGTCGCACGGTGGGTGCCGACAGGCCGCCCCGTGCCGTTCGGCGCCTGGAGCGGGGCCGGCATCGCGACACTCGGGCTCGCGGTCGAGTGGGGGTGGAGCCACGTCTGGATGCCCCACCCGTGGCCGGCGACGCTGCTCCCCGAGGTCGTACTCGTCGCCGTCCCGGCCGCGGTCGCTGCGGCCGTGGTGGGCGGGTACCTCGGCCGGGCGCTCACCGACGACCCGAGCCAGCCGTCGACCGTCGGAGCACGCTGGGTCGCCCCCCTCGCCACGGCCGTCCTCGTCGCCGCGATCGCGTACCCGCTGCCGCGGGCGACGGCGGACGTCAGCGCCCACATCCAGCTCGAGGAGGTGGCGGACGGCCCCGATCGGCACGTCCACGCGACGGTCCGCCTCGACCCGCCGGATGCCGCTGACGACGCCGAGTGGCTCACCGCGATCGCCTGGCAGGGCGCCGAGTGGTGGAGCGACGAGACGACGCTACTCGACCACCTGGAGCCCGCCGGGGACGGCGAGTTCGTCACGACGGTCCCGATCCCGGTGCACGGCGAGTGGAAGTCGCTGGTCCGCCTGCACGACGGACGCGTGATGGTCGCGGCGCCGCTCTACCTCCCGGAGGACCCCGCCATCCCCGCGTCGGAGGTGCCGGCGGACGACGAGGCGAGACGTCCGTTCGTCGCCGACAGCGAACTCCTGCTGCGTGAGGCCCGTCCGGCACCCGGCTGGCTCACCACGACCGCGTACGCCGCCATGGCAGCGATCGCGGCGGCGTGGATCGCCTCCCTGGCCTGGGGGACGCGTCGCCTCCGGTCCGAGCGCCGCGAGCCGGGAGAGATCGGCCACCCGGTCCGATCGGGCTGACGCTGCTGCCGTCTGGATCCAACGCGTCGCGCACCTGCCACGACGCTCACGATCAGCGGACGTCGAGGCTCGGCGCGGGGGACGGAGCGCTCACCGCGGCGCGGCGTCGGGCCGTCCATGTCCACACCGCCCCGGCAGCCTCGGGGAGGGCGAAGAGCGCCACCGCCCAGTAGCTCCAGATGACGGCGATCAGAACCAGACCGGCGGCCGCGAAGAGACGACCGACCACCGTGGCGTCGACGAAGGAGGGAGCCTCGTCCCTCGCTACCCGCACGTAGTAGTAGCCGAGCACGAGAACGACAAGGCCGAGGATCCGGATCCACGGCTCATCCGTCGCCGGCAGCGCCAGTGTGGACAAGACCAGGTTCGGAACGAACAGGAAGGGCAGCGCCACGATGACGAGGTACGCGCCGTACCCACTCAGTGTGCGACCTACCGGTGCCACGTCGGCTCCTCCTGTCGGGTGTGCTGACCCTAGATCCCGGGGCTTGGGAGAACCTTGGGTGCGGTCGATCTCCGCCGCGTTCCTGGTGCTGCAAGCCAGACCGACCGGCCCGAGAGTCGAGCCGGGGTCACCGTAGTGCTCGTCGATGGCCGGACGGATCCGCCGGATGGCGCTCGTACCTTGTGCTTCTATGTACCTCGTGCTTCTATGTACATTGCGCTTCTACGGATGGTCTCCCACCAACGGAGGGCGGCGTGCACATCGACAAGGATCTGGTCGCAGCGTCGTCGACGCCGCTCGTGCTCGCGATCCTGGCTGAGGGCGAGAGCTACGGCT
>CAZADJ010000048.1:0-9124 GCA_964483845.1 uncultured Actinomycetota bacterium
TACCGCGGCTGCTGGCACGTAGTTGGCCGGGGCTTCTTCTGGAGGTACCGTCACTCTCGCTTCGTCCCTCCTGAAAGGGGTTTACAACCCGAAGGCCTTCTTCCCCCACGCGGCGTCGCTGCGTCAGACTTTCGCCCATTGGGCAAGATTCTCCACTGCTGCCTCCCGTAGGAGTCTGGGCCGTGTCTCAGTCCCAGTGTGGCTGATCGAGCTCTCACTCCAGCTACCCGTCGTCGCCTTGGTGAGCCGTTACCTCACCAACTAGCTGATAGGCCGCGAGCCCATCCTGTAGCGCCGTAGCCTTCGCTCGGTGGGGCATGCGCCCTCCCGAGATCGTCCGGTATTAGCCCGAGTTTCCTCGGGTTATCCCGGTCTACAGGGCAGGTTGCTCACGTGTTACTCACCCGTTCGCCGGTCTCAACCACCCCGAAGGGTGGCTTCGTCCCTCGACTTGCATGTGTTAGACGCGCCGCCAGCGTTCGTCCTGAGCCAGGATCAAACTCTCCGTTGAGTGATCACGCGCTCGCGAGGTCCCGGTCTCCCGGTTCCTCGGCGCGAACCCCTCATCCGAAGAGCCTCATCGGCTCTCTGATGGGGACGCTCCGTTCACACCTCGTTCAGGTGCTCCCGGAGCGCTTCAAAAGAACCGTCCGGTCTGAACGCGACGTTCCGCGCCATCCCTGGACGGGGGTCTTACATATGGCACTGGCTTTTGGCACGCTGTGCAGTTTTCAAGGAGCGGGTCCGCGACGGTCGCGGGGTCCGCCCGGTACGGGTCGGCTTCCGCTTCCGTCGCTGCGGTCCGGCACCTGTCTCGTCTCACCCACGAGGGGCTTGATCGGCGCTCAGACCACGCAGCCCGGCTCACGCCGGGCCGAAAGAGAAAGGTACCTGCCCTCTCTCATGCTGTCAAACTTCGGGGCTCCCCACCACCCTGCGGCGTGTTCGCCACCCGGGGGTGTTCGAGCCCTCCCGCTGCGGATCGTCCCCCAGCGGGAGTCGGGATGGTACGGAGGGTCGGGAACCCCCGCAAACGTGCAGGTCAGACCCGGTGATCGTGCGCGGTGGGGAGGAGAACGACGCACGCACGTCGAAGTAGCCGGGTGGAGCCGGAGGCTCGCGGGGCCGGACCCCGGGAGCGGGGCCCGTCCGCCGGGGACCGCGCCGGCGTGGGCCCCGGCGACCGTCGTGATGCCTCGCATCGCTCGCTACGGGTCGTCAGCGGCCACAGGTACGGTGCACACCACCCACGGTGACGAGGAGTCGCGACATGCGGAGCTGGTCCAAGGGCGTCCTGTACGCGGCGGTCGGGTTGCTCGGCCTCGGCGGGCTCCTCGTCTTCCTCGCCTGGAACGGCGCGGCCGGTGTCGGGGGCAACCGGCCCGGGATCGACTACACGCAGGGACAGATCCCGTTCCTCATCTCCGGGGGGATCGGGGGCCTGGTCCTCGTGGTCGCCGGGCTCGCGCTCCTCGTCGTCCACAGCGTGCGTCGCGACATGATCGTGCTCGGCACGAAGCTCGACGAGGTCGTGGACGCGATCCACGAGCTGCGCAACACCGGTGTCGGCGGTGCTGCCCTCGGCGCCGGCGGGACCCAGGTCGTCGCCGGTCGCACCACCTACCACCGGGCCGACTGCCGGCTCGTCGAGGGACGGACGGACCTGCAGCTGCTCGCGCCGGCCGCGGCCCGCGAGCAGGGCCTGGCCGCGTGCCGGATCTGCGATCCCCAGCCCGATCGCCAGACGTCCGCCGCACCCGACGAGACGACGGAGATCGACAAGGTCGAGGTGGAGAGCGCCGGGTAGTCGGGCCCGGGTCGCCGCGGGGCGGCGACCGCCGTGCGGCCGGTCCTAGCCGAGGAAGATCTCGCGCACCCTCGCCGGGTTCTCCAGGTCGTCCCCGCGCACCTCGGTGACGATGCGCCCCTGCTCCATGACGAGGCCGACGTCGGCCACCTGGAGCGCCCCGACGTTCTGCTCGATGAGGATCACGGTCACGCCGTCGGCGTTGATGTTGCTCACGATGCGGAAGACGTCCTTCACGATCACCGGCGCGAGCCCCAGCGAGGCCTCGTCGACGATCAGCAGCTTCGGGTTCGCCATCAACCCGCGCCCGATGGCCAGCATCTGCTGCTCACCGCCGGAGAGGGTCCCCGCGAGCTGCTCGGCGCGCTCGCCGAGGCGCGGGAAGTACCCGTAGACGCGGTCACGCTGCTCGTCGAGCCAGTCCGCATCACGACGTTGCGACCACGCGCCGACCTCGAGGTTCTTCTCCACCGTCAGCTCGGGGAAGACCCGGCGCCCCTCCGGGACGAGGACGATCCCCTCGCTCACCGCGCGCTTGGTGTCCCAGTTCGTGGCGTCCTCGCCGGCGAACTCGATCTCCCCGTCCCACGTCGAGACCGCGCCGACCAGGTTCAGGGCCGTGGTGGTCTTGCCGGCACCGTTCAGTCCGAGGATCACCGCGGTCTGGCCCCGGTAGACCGAGAACGTCAGGCCGTGGAGGACCGGGAGCTCGCCGTAGCCGGAGCGCAGGTCGTGGACGCGCAGCAGCGGCTCGCCGGCGTCTCCGTTCCCGGCGCGCTGCAGCGCCTCGCTCCGATCGATCTGCTCGGTCGGAGCCTCGCGGTCCATGGTCGCGTCGGACACGGCTGTCCTCCTAGGTCAGGCTCTTGGCGCCCTCGCCCATGTACGCCTCGGCGACGTCCTGGTTCCCCCGGATCTCGTCCGGGGGGCCCTTGGCGAGGACCCGCCCGAAGTTCAGGACGTAGACGTAGTCGGCGATCCGCAGGACCAGCGGGACGTGGTGGTCGACCACCACGATGGTCAGGCCGAGCTCGCGGCGCATGTCGAGGAGACGGTCACCGAACCGCTCGGCCTCCTCGGGAGCGAGACCCGCGAGCGGCTCGTCGAGCATCATGAGGTCCGGGTCGGTGGCCAGCACCGCGGCGGTCTCGCACATCTTGAGCAGCCCGTACGGCATCCCCTGGAGTGGCTGCTCCGCGAGGTGCGCCAGTCCCATGAAGTCCAGGACCGCCATCGCCCGCTCGCGCATCTCCTTCTCCTCCGAGAAGGTCCACGGAGCGCCGAAGATCCCCGACAGCAGCCCGTAGCGGACCTTCTGGTGCTGCGCGACGAGCAGGTTCTCGAGCACGGTGAACGAGCGCACCAGGCCGACCGCCTGGAACGACCGGCCGACGCCGAGGTGGCACCGCTGATCGGGACGCAGGTCGGTCACGTCCTCGTCACGCAGGCGCACACGGCCGCTGTCGGGCCGGTAGAAGCCGGTGACGCAGTTGAAGAACGTGGTCTTGCCGGCGCCGTTCGGACCGATCAGGCCGACGATCTCGTACTCGTTGACCTCGAAATCGACCTCATCGAGCGCCTGCACGCCCCCGAAGCGGATCGAGACGCTCTCGGTCTCGAGGATGGACATCGGCTCACCTCCCCACGATCACGGCCGCTGCCCGGCGTCGCCTGCTGGTCCACCGGGGCCGGCGACCTGCTCGGGTGCCCGCCAGGAGCGGAACGACAGCCAGCGGATCGGGCCACGCAGCAGCTGCGCGAGGCCGCCCGGGTAGAAGATCAGCACGATGATCGCCCCGAGGCCGACGAGCAGCGTGTACGCGGACCCGTCGAAGACGTCCCACAGACAGGCGGAGCCGACGAACTGCCCGACCACGAGCGGCCCCCCCATCGCGAGGAGGACCCCGGCGCCGGCGAGCTTCGCCGCCACCCCACGGCCACCCGCACCGCGGATCCCGCGGAGCGTGGTGAGCCCGCCGGCGATGAGCCCCGCACCGAGGAGGAGCAGCAGCGTGCGCGGTCCCGGCACCGGCAGGAACCCGACCTGCTGGATCCAGCCGCCCGCCCACGCGGTGGTGCAGCCCGCCCACACCTCGTTCGTCACGTCGAGGATCGTCGCCAGGGCGCCGACGAGGGCGCTCCCGATGATCACACCGGGCCGGCTCCCGATGCCGCCGATGAACACCATGAGCGCGAAGACCAGCGAGAGCGTGAGCCCCTGGAAGGTGATCGGCGAGGCGATCTCGTCGATCGAGGCGAACAGGGCGCCGGCGAGCCCGGCGATGATCCCGGAGATCACGAACGCCATCAGCTTGAACGCGGTCACGTTGATGCCCCAGGACGCTGCGACGCGCTCGTCGTCGCGCAGCGCCTGGATCGCCCGGCCCATCTTCGTCGACGTGAGGCGCCAGTCGAGCGCCCAGATCAGCGCGAGGACGCCGAGGCAGACGAAGATGAACGGGACGTTGCCGAGCGCGAACGACGGACGTGGCGTCGGCATCCCCGCACCGCCTCCGGTGATGGTCCGGATGTTCAGCAGCGTCTCCGAGACGAACAGGTGGTAGGCGATCGTCACCAGCGCGAGGTACATCCCCGCCACCCGGAGCGCGACGCCGCCGAGGATGAGCGCCGCGATCGCGCCGGTCAGGGCCGCGACCGCGAGCGCCGGCAGGTAGGGCAGCCCGAAGTTGGTCATGCTGATGCCCGCTCCGAACGCGCCGATCCCGACGAACGCGGCGTGTCCGAGCGAGATCTGACCGACGTAGCCGGCCAGCACGTTCATCGAGAGCCCCACCAGCGCGAACACGATCGCCCGGGCGATGACCGGCTCGTAGACCGGGGGGATCCCGAACGGCAGGGCGCCGAGCGTCGTGAGGATCAGCGCCAGGACGACGATGCGGGCCCCGATGCCGAGCGGCGACGGCCACCAGCGTCGACCCCGTTCGATCCCGTCGTCAGGCGCCGTCCGGTCGAGGCCGTCGGCGGCGTGGGCTCCAGCGGTGGACGTCACCTCAGGCCTCCTTCCCGAGCAGGCCGCGCGGGCGGAGCAGGAGCACGAGCAGCAGCACGAGGAGGGTGGCGGCCTGCGGCACGCCGGGCACGACGCCGGTCAGCTCGTAGGCGAGGGTCAGCGCGATCGCCACGGCGACCGTGAGCCCGAGGATGAGGCCGCCGACCACGGCGCCGATCATCGAGGTCAGGCCGCCGAGGACCGCCGCGACGAACGCCGGGATGAGGAAGGTGGTCGTCATCATCCCCGGGGTGATCTGGTTGAAGATCCCCGCTCCGAGCAGTCCGCCGATCCCGCCGAGCGCCCCGGCGGTCCCCCAGGCGAGCGTCGCCATCGCCCGGGGTGAGACACCCTGCAGCTGCGCGGCGAACGGCTCCTGGGCGGTCGCCAGCAGCGCCACCCCGGTCCGGGTACGGAAGAACAGCCCGAGGACGGCCGCGGTCACCCCGAGGACCGCGGCGACGATCACCGTGTGCCACGAGATGGGCAGACCCCCGAGGGTCAGCGGGCACAGGCCGACGGCGGCGCCCGAGCCGGTCTCGGGGCCGAAGCAGGGGGCGCCCTCCAGGTAACGCGGGAAGCGCCGAGCGCGCACCTCGAACGTCACCGCCTGCGCGGCGACCAGCACCAGCATCACGCCGACGGTCGCGACCAGCGCGATGAGCTCGTCGGCTCGGGCGAGCTTCTCCACGATGACGACGTTGACGGCGATGCCGAGGATCGCAGCGGCTGCGATCACGAGCAGGGACACGCCGATCATCTCGAGCAGCGGCGGCCGGTCGGTGAGCTCCTCGACGAGGTCGCCGCGCAGGAAGATCGTGAGGGCGAGGAACGCCGCGACCGTGCCGAACTCGCCCTGCGCGAAGTTCAGGATGCGGGTCGCCTTGTACACGAGCGCGATCCCGAGCGCGATCAGGCTGAACACGGCGCCGTTCTGCAGCCCGTCGACGAGGACCCGCACGACGTTGACCCCGCTGAGCACGAGGAGGGCGAGCAGGAGGATGACGCCGGCACCCCAGCCGGCGATCAAGCGGAGCCCCCGCTCGCCGGACCGGTCGGGCCGCAGCAGCGCAGCGAGACGGGACCGGCCCGCGCCGGCCTCGTCCTCGTCCCCCGTCCGCTCCCAGCCCTCCGTCATGTCGTGGCTCCCTACGGCACCGCCCCGTGCACCGCGCGACGGAACCTAGTGGCGGCCCGGCGCGCGCTGCACCTTCCCATCGTCGATCAGAAGCCGCTCGCGAACGTCGCGACGGTCTCGTGCTCCCCGGCGTCACAGTCCGCCCGCAGCACGTGCGTGGTGCTCGCCCCGAAGTGGTCGTCGGGGCGGTACGACAGCGAGGGGAACACGCCGCTCTCCACGCTCGACCGCTCGACGACGGCGCGGAAGTCCTCGCGCGTCAGGTCGTGACCGAACCGCGACCCGTAGGCCTCGAACAGCTCGTGCTGGGTCTTGGCGATCCCCCACAGCGCCAGGGACAGGTCGTCCTTCACCCCGTCGTGGTCGTCCGCGGCGGTGAAGAAGTCGGGGACGTTCGTCCGAGCCCAGTCGAGGCCGGGGAACGGGGAGAAGAAGACGCCCCCGTCTACCTCCGGGCACCCGGAGCCGAGGACGGCGTTCAGCCCCTTGGTGATGCCGACGCCCACGAACTGCGGCTCGTAGCCGATCTCGTGCGCCTGCTGCGCGAAGCGGATGTAGTCCACCGGCGAGGTCAGCACGTAGACGACCTCCACGCCCGCGTCATCGAGGTCCGCGGCGAAGGACCGGTACCAGCTGTTGTCCCCACGCGGGTGTCGCAGCGTGTCGTAGTAGTCGATCCCCTGCCGTTGGACCCCCTGCATCCACCCCTGGATCGCGTCGTCGAAGTTCTCGGTGTCGGTGACCACCATCGCGGTCTTCGCGCCGCCGAAGTTCTTGCTCACGTACTGCGCGAGCAGGGGCCCCTGCTGCTTGTAGGACATCGAGGAGGCGAAGTACCACGGGTTGCCCTGCAGACCGGCCTCGGTCACCCCCGCGGAGAAGTACGGCACCTCGGCCTGGTTCGCGTAGCGGCCGCACGCCTGGATCTGGTCGGTGCCGCCGCCCCCGACCAGGGTGAACGCTCGACTGGCCATCTCGCGGCAGACCTGGACCGCGGCGCTGGGGTCGTAGCGGTCGTCGCGGAACAGCACCTCGACGCTGGCGCGGCCGAGCACGTCACCGTCCCGGTCGATCACGTGCTTCCAGTACAGGTCGCGGCTCCGCTCGAACGAGGTCGTCGGCAGCGGCGCCGCCCCCGTCACCGGCGCGTGGATGCCGATGACCAGCTCGTCGGGCCCGGCCCCGGTACGGTCCGAGCCCTGCGGCTCCTGCGAGCCCGTCGGCGCCCCACCTCCCCCGCCGGAGCCCTGCGCCTGCTGGCCGCCGCCCTGACCGGACTGCTCCCCGCCGGCCGAACCGTCCCCACCCGCGGCGGCGTCGTCGTCGAAGCCGTCAGCTCCGCCGGCCGCGAGCCCCTCGTCGTCCGACTCGTCGAGGTCCCCGAACCCGTCCTCGGCGACGCCGTCACCCGCACCGCTCGCCCCGCCGCTGCCCCGCACCTCCGCGTCGGCGATGTTCACCTCGGCGTGCTGGCCGCAGGCGGCCGTGATCAGCGCCAGGACCGCGAGCAGCGCGATCAGACGGATCGGGGCGATGGTCTCAGAGCGTGGCTGGGCGTTCACGGCGGTGCACCTCCGGGGGAGCCGAACTGCGTTGCCGGGTCAGATCAGACCTTGGTCGCGGCGTCGGGACCGGAACCGGCCCCGTTGCGCATCTCGATGAGGCGGGTCATCGCACCGGAGCGCTGCGCGGCGATCGCCGGCTCGGCGGCCATCGCCTGGCTCAGCGCGACGAGGCCGGCGAGGCCCGCCACCAGCGTCAGCCACGCGTACCACGGGGTGGTCGGCTCGGCCTGCTGCGCCGCCACGGCCTGGGGCTGCTGCTCGGGAGCGGTCTCCGGCGCGGGGGCGGCCTGCGGCGCCGGTTCGGACCCGGTCTCGGTCTGGAGCTGCTGGTCGGTCCGACCGAAGACCTCGCCGTCGGACGACTGCGTGGTCTGTTGCTCGGCCGTGAAGTCGTCGGTCGGCGCCGGGTCGTCGTCGAAGCCGATCGGATCCATCGCCTCGGCGTACTCGATGATCGCGACCGGGGCGCCGAGCTCGTTCTCGGCGCCGGCGAGGGAGACCTGGGCGTTGTCGCTGGTGTCGGGGTCACCGAACGCGAGGTTCGCCGCGGCCAGCGGCCCGAAGTAGACCCCGTTGTTCGCGAGCATCCCGTCGTCCCAGGCCTGCGCCGCGAAGGTCAGGTCGAAGTGCCACATGCCCTCGTCGTCGCGGACGCCGGTGGACCCGAGGATGCAGTCGGTCCCGGGGCGCTCGTCCCACTCCTGGTTGCGCTCCCCCTCCCAGTCCTCGGTCGCGGGGCACGCCTCGAGGTCGAGGATGTGGTCGCCCTCGAAGGACTCCTCGAGCGGTGGGTACGTCTCCGGGTCCTCGGCGACCTTCTCCATCTGCTCGACGAACGCGTCGAACATGCGCTGGAACTGCTCTTCGAAGACCTCGGGGTCCTCGGGGGGGAAGTCGGGCAGCTCCGTCACGGCGACCATGGTGGCCAGCGCAGCCTGTCTGAAGGCCGGCGACTCGATCGCGTAGGTCGGCTGCGACTCGGCGAGGATCAGCTCGAACCGGACGATCTCCTGGCCCTCGGGCGTCTCGGGGAACTCGAAGGCGAGCGCGGAGGCGTAGCGGGGGACCCCGGCCATCCGGGCCGCCGGCAGCGTGTCGGGAGCGACGGGCTGTTCGGGGGGGTGCTGGTCACCGGCCGTCTCGAGCAGCACGCGACGCACCTCGTCGAACCGGACGTCCTCGTCCTCGTCCTCGCCGATCGCGTCGGAGAGGCCGTCCTCGACGTCGGTGAGTCCGGCGCAGAACTGCGGGAAGACGATGCAGGTCACGCCCGGGGGGAACTCCGAGAAGAGGATCGGCGGCAGCGCCTCCACGGTCGAGTTGGCCCAGAAGGCCTCCTTCTCCACCTCCAGGTCGACCGTCTCCTCGTCGTCGTCCTCGTCCTCCTGGGCGAGCACGCCGACGGGGCCGACCAGGCCCACCGCCATGGCGAAGGTGGCCAGGATCACGAGCAGCCGCGCCACCAGCGGCCGGCTGGTGTCCGTACGGCCAGGTGCCTGCCCGATCAGCGCCATCTGCGGGTACCTCCCGTGCTCGTCGCGGTCGTCCAGCGGTCAGGGAGCGGTCTCGTCGCTCCCGGCGCCGCTGTCCGGTCGTCGTCGCCG
>CAZADJ010000048.1:9224-14226 GCA_964483845.1 uncultured Actinomycetota bacterium
CGGAGCGAGAACCGCCACGGGCGGTCAGCGGCCCGACGGACACCGACACGGGGACCGCGCCGGATCGCGCTCGTGTCGGGCCGCCAACCGTCCCGGACGATGCGCAGCGGGCCGTCCCCGCCGAGGAGGTCGACGCCGTCGAACGCACCGTCCACGGCCAACGCCTGTGTCAGGCGCGCCGGGCCGCGCAGCAGGTCGCGCTCCGCGTGGTGGTCACCGCGACGTCGTCGGATCCGGTCGAGGCCGTGGACGGGTGCCGCGGCGCGCAGGAGGACCGCCGCGCCGACCCCGTCGGCCTCGCAGGAGACGTTCAGGCACCAGTGCATGCCGTAGGTGAAGTACACGTAGGCGTGACCCACCGGACCGAACATCGCCGACCGGCTCGGCGTCGGCCCGCCGTAGGCGTGGCTGGCGGGGTCGTCCTCCCGGTAGGCCTCCGTCTCGACCAGTCGCACCACGACCGTTGCGCTGCCCTCTTCCCGGACGAGCAGGGCCCCGAGCAGGTCGGGGGCGACGTCCGGGGCGGGGCGGGTGAGGGCGGACCGCGACAGCGGTTCCACGGGGCCGTGCTGCTCGCGGAGGCCCACTCAGGCGACCCCGATCCAGTCGAGGAAGCGCGCCCGCGGCCAGGTGTTCGCGACGCTCGCAGCGTCGACCCAGCCCCGTTCGGCCTGGCGCACGCCGTGACGGACGTTGTCGAGCTCGGCCACCCGGTGCGCGTCGCTCGAGATGGTGAAGACCACGTCGCCGTGCTCCACGGCGGCGCGCAGGACCTCCGCCGAGGCGTCGAGCCGGTCGAGGTGGCTGTTGATCTCGATGGCGGTCCCGCTCTCGGCGCACGCGTCGAGCACCGCCGGGACGTGCAGGTCGATCCCGGGGCGCTTCCCGATGCGCCGTCCCTGGAGGTGGCCGATCGCGTTCACCGCCGGGTGGGCGATCGCCGCGAGGAGCCGGTCGGTCTGGCGCGTCTCGTCGAGGTCGAAGTGGCTGTGGACCGAGGCGACGGTCCAGTCGAACCCGGCGAGGAAGCCCTCGTCGTAGTCGAGGCCACCCTCCGGGCCGATGTTGAGCTCGCAGCCGTGCAACACGGTGATGTCGCCGCGGTCGGCGGCCAGCGCCACGATCTCGTCGCGCTGCGCGAGCATGGCCTCCCGGCCGACCCCGTTGAGGTGGAGGTCCTCCCCGTGATCGGTGATGGTGACGTACGTGAGTCCGCGTCCGCGGCACGCGTCGACCATCTCGGCGAGGCCGGCCCGGCCGTCACCGGACAGATCGGTGTGGACGTGGCAGTCGCCGCGCAGGTCGGCCACGGTCGGTGGCTCCGGGAGCCGTCCCTCCTCGGCCGCTTCGACCTCGCCGGTGTCCTCGCGCATCCCCGGCGGGATCCAGTCCAGGCCCAGCGCCGCGTACACCTCCTGCTCGGTCTCCCCGGCCAGCCGCTCACCGTCGTCGGAGAGCCCGTACTCGTTGAGGGTCCACCCGCGCCGGACGGCGCGTTCGCGGATGTGGATGTTGTGCGCCTGCGAGCCGGTGAAGTAGATCATCGCCGCCCCCCACTGTGGGGGGTCCACGACGCGGAGATCGACCTGCATGCCGCGCGCGGTCAGCACCGACGTCCTGGTCTCCCCGCTCTCGAGGATCTCCCGCACCACGGGCAGGTCCGTGAACGCCGTCGTCACCGGACCGTGCCGGTCGGCGGCGGCGACGATGTCGATGTCCGCGACGGTCTCGCGGAAGCGGCGGAGGCTGCCGGCGTGCGCGACCCGCGCCACCTCGTCCAGCGCGGAGAGCGCGGCCACGATCTCCTCGGCCACCGGCAGCGCGTCCGCGATCGGCGCGCGTCGCTCCTTGCCGTGGAGGCCGAGCCGGTCGATCGCCCGGGCGATCTTCTGCTCCGTCCTCGCCCCGAGACCCGGCACGTCGCGGAGTCGTTCCTCGGCGATCGCCTCGCGGAGGTCGTCGACCGTGCGCACGTCGAGGTGCTCGTCGAGCAGCTTCAACGTCTTCGGACCGATGCCCGGGATGCGCACCAGCTCGAGGTACCCGGGCGGGTACCGCTGCCGCAGCTCCTCCAGCCGCGCGATCCGACCGGTCTCGACGAGCTCCGCGATCTTGCTCGCGATCGCCTCACCGATCCCCTTGATCGCGGTCAGCTCGCCGGGGTCGAGGGCCGCCAGGGGGGTGGCCTGGCCCTCCACGGCCCGCACGGCGTTGTGGTACGCGCGCGCCCGGAAGGAGCCGCGGTCAGCCTCGTCGAGCTCGGTGAGCACGGCGATCTCGTGCAGGGCCCGGGCGATCTCGGCGTTGCTCGGCACCGACACGTCTCAGGCCTCCACGTCCCGTCTCGTCGCGGCGATCGCCTCGCGGGCGATCGTCAGTTGGGCGGCGACCGAGCTCGAGGCGGTCCCCAGCCGCGAGCTGCGCCGCTCGACCGCGGAACGGGGCTCGAGGAGCTCGACGACCGACCGGTCCAGGACCGCGTGCGCCCCGCTGATCTCCTCCGCGTCCAGGTCGCCCAGCTCGAGCCCGCGCCGCTCGGCCGCGCGCACGAGCCTCCCGACCACGTCGTGCGCCTCGCGGAACGCGACGCCGCGGCGCACGAGTTCCTCGGCGAGGTCGGTGGCGAGCGCCGACCCCCCCGAGGCGGCCGCCTCCAGACGGTCCCGGTCGAAGGTCAGGGACGCGATCGCGCCGGTGAGCGCCGGGACGGCGAGGCGCAGGGTGTCGACCGCGTCGAAGACCGGCTCCTTGTCCTCCTGGAGGTCGCGGTCGTAGGCCAGCGGCAGCCCCTTCAAGGTCGTCAGCAGCGTCACGAGGTCGCCGATCACCCGTCCCGCCTTGCCCCGCACCAGCTCGGCGACGTCCGGGTTGCGCTTCTGGGGCATGATCGACGAGCCGGTCGAGAAGGCGTCGCCGAGCCGGGCGAAGCCGAACTCGGCCGAGGTCCACAGGACGATCTCCTCGCCGATCCGCGACAGGTGGACCGCCGTGATGGCGCAGGCCGAGACGAGCTCGGCGGCGAAGTCACGCGACGAGACCGCGTCGATGGAGTTCGCCGCGGTGCGCGAGTAGCCGAGCGCCTCGGCGTACCGGTCGGGGTCCAGCGGCAGCGTGGTCCCGGCGAGCGCGCCCGCGCCGAGCACCGACTCGTCCGCCCGCCGCGCCGCGTCGCGCAGCCGTCCCGCGTCACGGTCGAGCATCCACACGTAGGCGAGGAGGTGGTGCGACAGCAGCACCGGCTGGGCGCGCTGCAGGTGCGTGTAACCGGGCGCGAGCCAGTCCAGGTGTGCCTCGGCCTGATCCGCGAGCGCCGCCTGCAGGTCGGTGACGAGCAGGCGCAGGTGTCCGGCCGCCTCGCGCACCCACAGGCGCAGGTCGTTGGCGATCTGGTCGTTGCGCGATCGACCGGCCCGCAGTTTGCCCCCCAGCTCTCCGAGCTCGTCGACGAGCCACCGTTCGATCGCGCCGTGCAGGTCCTCGTCACCCGGCTCCGGCGCGAACTCGTCGCGGGCGAAGCGGCCGGCCGCCACGTCCAGGGCCGACTCGATGCGTGCCGCCTCGTCGTCGGACAGGATCCCGATCCGGGCCAGCTCGCGGGCGTGCGCACGGCTCGCGTCCACGTCCTGGCGCCACAGCCGCCGATCGAACGCGGTGGACCGTCCGAGCTCCCAGGCTGCCTCGTCCGGGGCCGCGGCGAGGCGTCCGCCCCAGAGCCGCCCGGCGGTGTCTCCGCCCGTCGCGCCGTCGCGGTCAGCCATCGTCGCGCTGGCCGCCGGTGCGCGCGGCCCAGGTCTTCAGCGGCAGGCCCCACAGCTCCACGAACCCCTCGGCCTTGCTGTGGTCGAAGGCGTCGTCCTCGCTGTAGGTGGCCAGCGTCGTGTCGTACAGGCCGATGTCGCTGCGCCGGCCGACCACGGTCGCGGCGCCCTTGTACAGCTGCACGCGCACCTCACCCGCGACGTAGCGGTTGGACTCGTCCATGAACGCATCGAGCGCACGCTTGAGCGGCCCCCACCACAGCCCGTTGTAGATCAGCTGGGCGTAGCGCCCCTCCTCCGCCCGCTTGTGCTCCGACAGCTCCTGCTCCATGCACAGGTCCTCGAGGTCGCGGTGCGCGGTGAGGAGCGTGACCGCGGCCGGGCACTCGTAGATCTCCCGGCTCTTGATGCCGACCAACCGGTCCTCGACCATGTCGATGCGTCCGACGCCGTGGGCGCCGGCCCGGCGGTCGAGCTCGGCGACGAGGTCGGCGAACGGCAGCTCCTTGCCGTCCAGCTCCACCGGGAGGCCGTCGACGAACCGGATCGTGACCTCCTCGGGCTCGTCCGGCGCCTCCTGCGCGCTGACCGACCGGGCGTAGACCTCCTCCGGCGGCTGCTCCCACGGGTCCTCGAGGATCCCGCACTCGGCGGTCCGGCCCCAGAGGTTCTCGTCGATCGAGTACGGGCTCGACGACCCGACCGGGATCGGGATGCCGCGCTCCTCGGCCCAGGCGATCGCAGCGTCACGGGACAGGCCCCACTCGCGGATCGGCGCCTCCACCGCCAGATCCGGGGCGAGACACATCGTCCCGACCTCGAAGCGCACCTGATCGTTGCCCTTGCCGGTGCACCCGTGGGCGACCGCCGCGGCCCGGTGCTCACGGGCGGCGTCCACCAGGTGGCGCACGATGAGGGGTCTCGACAGCGCCGACACGAGCGGGTACTTGCCCATGTACAGCGCGTTCGCGCGCAGCGCCGGCGCGACGAACTCGTCGGCGAACTCCTCGACGGCGTCCACGACGATCGACTCGGCCGCGCCGCAGTCCAACGCGCGCTGCCGGATGGTCTCGAGCTCCGCGTCGCGGTCCCCGCCGCCCTCCCCGACCTGGCCGACGTCGACCGCGAGAGCGATCACCTCGTAGTCCTTCTCCTCCGCCAGCCAGCGGATCGCGACGGACGTGTCCAGCCCACCGGAGTAGGCGAGCACCAGACGTCGGCTCATGTCCGGGCGACTACCGCTG
>CAZADJ010000049.1:0-14157 GCA_964483845.1 uncultured Actinomycetota bacterium
GAGACACCGGTCGGGGGACGACAGCCATGGCCCGGGTGGGTGGGATATCGCGCTCGGGGTGACTAGTGCGCGCCCGCCTGCTCGGCGGCGGAACGGCCCGCCGTCGGGATCAGCCGGACCCCGAGACGGGGTTGGGGGGCAGGTCGTTCGCGGCGCGCCAGCGCTGCTCCGCCTCGATGTACGAGCCGAAGCCGCGGCGCAGCACCGCGTTGAACACCTCGTCGGCGGTGGTGAGCAGCGCACCGAGGAGCCGGTCGAAGCTGTCGCCGTCGAGCGCCTCGAGCGGGATCCAGCCGACCATGACGATGTCGTGGTCGTCGTCGAGCGCGAAGTGGATCGGGGCGACCCGCTGGTTGCGGAGCAGCAGGTAGCGGTAGACCTCCGCGTGCTCCTCGTCGGGGTCGCGGCTGAGCAGCGCGGAGACGTGCAGCGAGCGGTCCTCGACGCGCAGGAGGACCGGCAGGGTCCGCTTCCACTCACCGGACAGGGTCGTCATCCAGGCCCCCGGCCCGATCTCCTCGACGTCGAGGCCGGCCGCCTCCAGGCCGTCCAGGACGACCCGCTCGGCGCGCCCGTGACCGGTCACGCGACCGGCCCGGTGCTCGACGCCGTCCGCCGCGGGGCGGTCCGACGGAGATCCCCGTAGACCTCCAGGAGGCCGTCCACGGTGCGCTCCCACGAGGCGGTCCCAGCGCGGCGGAGACCCCGCTCCGCGAGGCCCCTCCGGCGATCGTGGTCGCTGAGCAGGTCGACGACGGCGCGGGCGTGATCACGCGGCACGTGCCCCGGGACCAGGACGCCGCCGCTGACCACCTCGGTGAGCCCGCCGACGTCCGCGGCGACGACCGGCGTGGCGCACGCCTGGGACTCCAGCGCGACCAGGCCGAAGCTCTCGGTCCGGCTCGGGACCAGCGTGAGGCTCGCCGCCCGGTACAGGTCGGCGAGGACCGGCTGCGGCTGCGCCGGCATGATCGCCACCGCCTCCCCCACGCCGAGCTCGCGGGCCAGCGACCGGAGGGCGGCGGGGCGGGTGGCTCCGCCGGCCGGTCCGGACTCGCCGCCGACCACGAGCAGGCGGACGTCGGGCAGCTCGCGTCGGACCTCCGCGAGGGTCCGCACCGCGACATCGGGTCCCTTCAGGGGCTGCAGCCGACCGACGAACAGCAGGAGCGGTCCGTCCCCGCCCGGCGCGACGGCCGGGTCCCGCACGGGACCCGGCCGGAACGTCTCGACGTCCACCCCGGGCGGGACGACCGAGATCCGGTCCCCGGACAGCCCGTGGCGTCGGTGCAGGTGCCGCGCCTCCCCGCAGACCGAGACGACGACCCGGTCGGCCTCGTCCACCAGCCGGGCCTCGGCGAGGAGACGGACCGGCGGCTCGGGCTCGTCCCCGGGTGCGAGCGCATCGTTCTTGACCCGTCCCAGGGTGTGGAAGGACTGGACGAGCGGGACCTCCCAGCGCCGGCGCAGCCGCCACCCGACCCAACCCGACAGCCAGTAGTGCGCGTGGATCGCGTCGAAGGGGGGACCGGGCGCGTGCTCCTCGACGTGCGCCTCGAGCCCCAGCAGGAAGGCGCACAGACGGTTCGGCAGCCGACGCTTGTCGACCGGACCTCGGGGACCGGCGGGGACGTGGTGGACCCGGAGACCCGGAGACACCGATCGCACCGGCGGCTGCGCCGGCGCGGTCGCCCGGGTGAAGACGTCGACCATGACGCCACGCTCCGCGAGACGGCGGCTCGTCTCCAGCACGTGGACGTTGAGGCCGCCGCCGTCCCCGGTCCCCGGCTGGTCCAGGGGGGAGGTGTGGACCGACAGCACGGCCAGTCGCCGCACCGTCGATCCCGCCGGCCCGCCGGACCCGGCGGGGGTCGTCCGGGATGCGGATCGCGGCACGGCCCTCACGATCGATCCCGCGTGATGGTCAGCTCGCGGAGACGACGGTCGACCGCTCCGAACCGGTACTTGTACGGCTCGGCTCCGCGGAGCAGGTCGAAGACATCGCAGCCGTCCTCGGCGGCGATCCGGATCAGCTCCCCGATCAGCACGAGCCCCGGTGCCAGCGCACCGAGATCGGGCTCGAAGGCCGAGTTGTACAGCCCCCACTCGCGCGGGCTGCGGTCCCCGCCGTGCACCAGCGAGAGTGTCATCGCGGCCAGCTGCCCGTCGACGTCGAGGCGGTGGAGGCGCAACGTCCGGTCCGCTGCGAACTCGGCGGCGAGCCCCCGGAAGAAGTCCGGGGCCCCCGGGCGATCGAAGAAGTTCGCCTTCTCCCCCGGCGATCGGCCGCACATCGCGATGAAGGTGTCGATCTCGTCGACCGCGTCGACGCGCTCGACCTCGTCGAGCTTCACGACCCCGGCCTCCCGGCCGAGCTTGCGCGCCTTGCGCCGGATCTCGTGCCGCTGCTTGCTGGAGAGCCGCTCGAGGTAGCCGTCCCACCCGCCGGCGAGGTCGATCCGGGGACAGACGTCCTCGACCTCCGGCCCCGAGACGACGAGACCGGCCCGGTCGGCCGCGCCGGCGACGTGCTCGTGCCACCCCGCGTCCTCGGCGAGCCCACCGGCGCGGAGCACGTCCCAGTCGTCCTCGACGGCGAGCACCGCCATCCACTCCTCGGCGACCGTCCGCCGGTGCTCGGGGCGACTCACCGGCCCGAGGTAGTCGGTCACATGCTCGCCGCCGGCGAAGTGGACGATCCGCCGGTCCGTGGCGTCGTCGGTCTCCCGCACCTCGGGGACGACGCCGATCACGTCCGACCCCTCGCTGACGAACCGGAGCCGGAGGTCGCAGCGGCCGCGCAGGTTCCGACACCACAGACGCAGGAAGCGGGCGCCGTGGAAGACCGTCCCGGCGGGATCGCGGTCGAGCAGCGTCTCCCACGCGTCGGCCAACGCCCCGCCCGGGAACCGCTCCTCGGTCCGGACGTCCGCCACGCGGTCCTCCGATGGTCTGCTCGTCGAGCCCGCCGGGCGACCTGGCGGCGTTGCAGACCAGCCGCCGAGCACCCGTGGAGGTGCGAGGTTACCCCGCCTCGCTCCGCGCCCCGTCGGCCGGAGGTCCACCCACCTCCGGGTCCGACGCGGCGTCGTCGGCCTCGCCGTCGTCGTCGCCGGCGTCGTCGCCGGCGTGCTCGTTCTCGAGCCGGAACGAGCGGTAGACCTCGATCAGCGCCGCGCGCTGCCGCTCGGTCAGGGAGTCCTCGTGGAGGATCGCCACCTCCAGATCCGGGGTCTCCGACGGCTCGTCCAGCAGGCCCGCCTTCACGTACAGCGTCTCCGACGAGATCTGCAGCCCCTTGGCGATGGCCTGGAGGATCTCCGCGGAGGGCTTGCGCAACCCCCGCTCGATCTGCGAGAGGTACGGGTTGGAGACACCCGCGACCCGGGCGAGGTGGCGCAGCGAGTACTGTGCGCGGCTGCGCTGCTCCTTGATGTAGCTGCCGAGCTCGCGCAGCCGCTCGGCCGTCGAGCGGTCCTCGGTCCCGCCCGCGTCCGGTTCCTCGTCCGGGTCCTCGTCCGGACCCTCGTGGGTCACCCGGTCGCCGACCTCGTCAGGATCGGCCGTCGCATCGGCCTCCCCGACGTCGCCCGTGGCGTCCCGCGGAGCCTCGTCGCCGTCATCGGCGTCCGCGGTGTCGGCCACGGCTTCGGCCCTCCTCGATCTTCGGGGGCGGTCGTCCACGGTCCTCGGGCGACCACATCCGAATCTAGCGGCGGGCGGAACGTCGGGCGAAACGGGTCGGTGCCGTCCGCGCCGGCACCGGACGCGGGTATCACCGCATGACGTTCAGGCCGTCCGGGGAGCCCTGCTCGGTGAGTTTCATCTCCTCGCACATGAGGAGGAACTCGCGGACGACCTCTGGATCGAACTGCGTACCCCCCGCCTCCTCGATCTCCTCGAGGGCGTAGGAGATCGGGAGCGCCTCCTGGTAGGGACGCTCCGAGGTGATCGCATCGAAGGTGTCCACGACGCTGAAGATGCGCGCACCGAGGTGGATGTCCTCGCCGCGAAGCCCCTGCGGGTAGCCCTTGCCGTCCCAGCGCTCGTGGTGCTCGCGGATGATGTGTGTCGCCTGACCGAGGAACTTGATCGGCGAGACGAGCTGAACCCCGATCACCGGGTGGGTCTCCATGATCGCCCGCTCGTCGTCGGTGAGCGGGCCGGGCTTGTTCAGGATCGCCTCGGGGATGCCGATCTTGCCGATGTCGTGGAGGATGAAGCCGTAGCCGATCGCTGGATCCTGGGCGAGCTCCGCGTCGATGCGTCGGGCCAGGCGCAGGGCGTACTGGTAGGTGCGGTCGAGGTGGGAACGGGTGGTGGCGTCCTTCATCTCCACCACGGTGGCCAGGGTCCGGACCATCTCGAAGTACGAGTCCTGGAGGGCACGGAGCGCCATCTCGGCGTCGGCGCGCCGACTCCGCTCCTCGGCGATGACCTCGTTCAGCTCGCGCGCGAAGACGAGCAGCTGCTGCTGGGCCTGCTCGAGCTCGTCCGCGCGGCGGGGATCCACCTCAGTCCCCGCCCGGGGGGCTGACACCCGAGAGGTGATCGATCAGCTCCCGCGGCGAGAACGGCTTCGTGAGGTACGCGTCGCACCCGGCCTCCTCGCCGGCACGGAGGTTCGCGGCCCGGTCGAGCGCGCTCAGCAGGATGACGGAGACGCCTTCGGTCGCGGGATCCGCCTTCAGCTGACGGCACACCTCCAACCCGTCCATCCCGGGCATCATCACGTCGAGCAGGACGACGTCCGGCGCCTCGGAGCGGGCGAGCTCCAACGCCGCCTCGCCGTCGGAGGCGACGAGCACCTCGAACTCCTCGAGATCCAGGATGCTGTCGAGGACGCGACGTGTGATCTCGTCGTCATCGACCACCAGCACGCGTCGTCCCACGGGGACGAACCCCTCTCAACCGTCGGTCAACCGTCGGTCGACCCTCGATCAACCTCGTTCAACCGGATCGCTCGCTCTGCGCACTGTACGTCCGGAAGGGCGGGCGGACATCCGCCGTCCGCCGACACCCGGATCGGCCGCCGCGCCGCGTCGCTTGAGCGGCGCCGGACCTCAGCCGTCGCGCGGCAGGACCTCCGAGACGTCGGTCGTCCCGGTCTTGTACCGCCTGGTCAGCTCGTCCTGGAGCGCATCGATGCGGTCGAACAGCTGCTTGCGCAGCGCCGACAGCCGTCGCTCCTCCTCGTCGAGCCGCTCGACGAGCGCCGCAAGCTCCTCCTCGGAGTGCTCGCCCAGCGCGGACAGGGTCCGCTCGCCCAGGGCCTCCGCGCGCTCCGCGTGGTGCTGGACGGACGGGGGGACGAGGAAGCGCACGGCACGGCTCGCCGGCCGACGGGTGCTCGGGCGGTCACCGAGGATCTCCGGCAGCGCATCCATCAGCTGGTGCAGGCCCTCCCCACCCTCGCCCTCGTCGCGTCGACGCAGGGCTTCGGCGCGCACGATGTCGAGCTTGCCCTGGAGGATGCGCCGCGCGTAGGAGACGCCGTTCTCCTCCTCCTCGCACTCGTCGCGCATCGCGCGGATCTCGCTGGTCGACCGCTCCTCCAGGCCGGCGAGGTAGTCGTCGCTGAGGATGCGCTCGAGCCGCTCCGGTCCGGCCACCGTGTCCCTCCCGTGTGGGCCCCTGAGTGTAGGCACGACGGCGTCCCCGTGGGGTCAGCGGCTCTCGTACCGGTCGAAGCTCGCCTCGACCTCCGCGAGCGCGGCGGCGCGGTCGTCCCAGCCCTCGATCGAGACCTTCTTCTCCTCGAGGTCCTTGTAGATGGAGAAGAAGTGGAGGATCTCGTCCGTGAGGTGACCGGGGACGTCCTCGAGCCCGTGGACGTGGATCCACCGCGGATCGTCCTGCGGAACGGCGAGGACCTTCGCATCCGGCCCCTTCTCGTCGGTCATGTGCATCACCCCGACGACGCGAGCGCGGATGAGACAGCCCGGGAAGGTCGGTTCGCCGAGGATCACGAGCGCGTCGAGCTCGTCGCCGTCCTCGGCCAGGGTCTCGGGGATGAACCCGTAGTCGCCCGGGTAGAACACCGCGCTGAACAGCATGCGGTCGAGGTAGAACCGGCCGGTCGCCGAGTCGTACTCGTACTTGTTGCGCGAGCCCTTCGGCACCTCGACGAACACGTCGACGAGGCCCTCGCGCAGGTCCGCGCGCTCCGCGTCGGCCACGGTCGGTCCTCCTCGTGGGGCGGCGGGCAGGCTAGACGACACCCGAGCCAGGCCCCAGCGCCGGACGACCGACGCGCGGCTCAGTCGGTGCCTCGGCGGTCCCGGCGGCGCACGACCGACGGGTCCTGGCCGGGGATCGGCTCGTCGGCGGCGACGTGGTCGCGCACGATCACCTCACCGTCGTCGGCGGAGAAGCGCTGCCCCGGCTCGGCCGTCGGCGGGACGTAGGCGAGCCCCACGCGCTCGCCAGCGTAGGTCGCCGCGCTCGTCACCTCGACGCGCTCCCGGCCGGTACCCGCCTCCCAACCGGCGCCGGCCTCCCCCGCCAGCACCACGCGGGCGAGGCGCCGCCGCGGGCGGCCGAGCATCCACATCCGGGCCACGGCCTCCTGTCCCGGGTAGCAGCCCTTGTCGAGGTGCACGTGGGTGGGGAGCACGCCGGCCTCCTCCGGGAGGTGCGGCGGGCGGATCTCGCTCGCCCAGGCCGGGATGCCCGCCGCGACGCGCCAGGCCTCGAGCGCGTCCGGCGTGACCTCCTCCGCCCCGGCCTCGACCAGGCGGGCGGCGAGGCCCGCCACGGCGTCCGCGGGACCGACGAGGTCGAGCCCCCCACGCTGTCCGGCCACCAGGCACCCGGCGTCCTCGGTGATCGCGCCCGGCTCGACGTCGAGGCCCGCGGCGGTCGCGGTCCGCGCGGCGGCGTCGCCGCGCAGCGACCGGCTGTCCACCTCCAGCGGCGAGAAGCGCGCGTCGGCGAGGAACGTGCGGCTACCCAGACGCTCCGCGAGGTCGTCGGCGACCGCACCGTCGGGGGTGAGCAGGACGATGCGCTCGTCGAGCATCCCGACGTCGAGAGCCGCCAGCGGCGCCCCGTGCTGGTCGAGGTGCAGCGCGGCGCGCAGCTGGCCGGGACGCATCGTGGCGACGTCCTGGCTGAGCACGTTCTGGAGGTAGTCGACGCGGTCCTCGCCGGTCACCTCGACCGCCCCGAGGCCGGTCGGTGCCATCGCGGCCTCGAGCACGGTCTCCGAGACCGGCTCCGCGCGGATGTCGGCTGCGTCGCTCATCACCACCGAGGGTACGCGCGGGGACCGTCACCCCAACAGGTCGCGCGCGATGATCAGCTTCTGGATCTCGGTCGTGCCGCCGCCGATGGTCGCGAGCTTCGCGTCGCGGAGGCCGCGCTCCACCGGGAAGTCCTGGATGTAGCCCCACCCGCCGAACAGCTGCACGCCGTCCATCGCCGAGGCGACGGCGGCCTCGCCGACGAACGCCTTCGCGATCGACGCCTCGACCTGGTGCTCGAGGCCGTTGTCCTTCAGCCACGCGGCCTGGCGCTGGAGGAGGCGCGCGGCCTCGAGGCGGATGCGCATGTCGGCGACCTTCTCCTGGATCGCGCCGAACCGGGCGATCGGGCGTCCGAAGGCCTCACGCTCGCGGGCGTAGGCGACCGAGTCGACCAGTCCCCGCTCCATGCCGCCGATCGCCGAGGCGATCATGCACGTGCGCTCCCAGTCGAAGCACTCGAAGGCGATCTGCCAGAGCGCGCTGCCCTCGTCCCCGAGGATCGCCGAGTCGGGGACGGCGACGTCGTCGAGGAACACCTCGCTGGTCGGGCTGGAGCGGTTGCCCATCTTGTGCAGGTCCTCGCCGAAGCTGAGCCCGTCGCTGTCGGTCGGGACGAGGAAGGCGGTCATGCGCTGGCTGGCCGGCGCCTCGGTATCGGTGACCGCCACGACCGTGATGACGTCGGCGATGGAGCCGTTGGTGCAGAACGTCTTCGAGCCGTTGAGCACGAAGGTGTCGCCCTCGCGGACCGCGCTCGTCTTGATGCCGGCGGTGTCGGAGCCGGCCTCCGGCTCGGTGATCGCGAACGCGCCGATGTGCTCGCCGGTCGCCAACGTGGGGAGCCAGCGCTCCTTCTGCTCGTCGGTGCCGTGGAGAGCGATCGGCATCGCGCCGATGGTGACGTGCGCGCCCAGCGAGAGGTTCAGACCGGCGTCGCGCCCCCCGTAGGCCAGCGCCTCCAGCGCGAGGCCGGTGGTCAGCACGTCCGCGCCGGAGCCACCGTGCTCCTCCGGCACCGGCAGTCCGCAGAGGCCGAACTCCCCGCAGGCGTCCCAGACCGCCCGGTCGAAGCGCCCCTCCCGGTCGCGCTCGCCGGCTCCCGGATCCACCACCTCGGCGGCGAAGTCACGCACGCTGTCGATGAACGCCTCCTGCTCGTCGGTGAGTGTGAAGTCCACGGACCCCTCCGGTTGGCGGATCGACGGTCGACGGATCGACGGTCGGCACGTCGACGCACGCGGTGCCGGCAGCGGGGCGCGCACCGGCGGTCGACGACGCTAACGCGCGAGCCAGGCCGGACGCGAACCCGACCCCACGGTCACCCCGCGTGGTCGCGGTCGACGACCCGCAGCAGCTCGCGGGTCGCGGGCACCCCGCTGGTACGGGCCAGGATGCGCCCCTCGCGGTCGATGACGAACAGGGTCGGGACGCGCAGCACGTGGTGCTCCCTCGTGATCGGCAGGTGCTCCGCCGCGTCGACCGACACCCACCGGAACCCGTTCCGCTCCGCCTCCACCTCGGCCAGGACCTCCTTCACCGAGCGGCACGGCGCGCACGTCGGCGACCCCAGGAGCAGCGCACGCACCTCGGGTCCGGCCCCGTCGAGGCCGACCGCGGCGAGCTCGTGGTCGGCGAACCTGCCGTCACCGTCCTCACGGACCGTTCCGGACCGTCGCGACCACCACCACCCGGACACGCCGGTGGCGACGAGGATCGCGACGAGGACGGCGATGCGGACGAGGACGTCCTCCACGGCCGGCTAGCCCCCCGCCCGCAGGCGCTGCCCGAGCAGGTACAGCTCGCAGCCGACGCAGATCCCCGTGAGCGCGAGCAGGCCGGCGAGCCCCAGCACGACCGCGACGAGCACCCACCCCAGCGTGGTGGCGCCGAGCCAGAGCGCGACCAGGCCGGCCGCGGTGAAGACGAGTCCGCACGCCTGCGCGAACCGCGGCGGGGCCTCGGGCTCGACCTCCGGCGGCGGACCCAGGCCGAAGCTGCGCTTCGCGAGACGGAAGAGGTTGCCGTACGGCGACCACCGCAGTCCGCCGATCGTCGCGATCACGAACACGAGGGTCTGGAGGGCGACCAGCCCCGTGGACTCCAGGATGAACGCGAGGCCGAGGACGATCACCGTGATCGCCGCGGAGAAGCGCGGCCCACGGACGTCGATCATCCGCTCCTCGTGCTCGAGCTCACCGGTGCTCTTCTTCGCCATCACCGCTCCTCCTCGTCCACACCCACCGCGTCGGTGGGCCACCTGCTCGGATCACCTGCGTCGCGTCGCGCCAGGGTCGCGCAACCCGCGCGGATCGGCGAACCCGGCCTCACGAGCGTCCCTCCTCGGTCGCGGCCGGTCCGGCGGCGGCTCCCGCCCGTTGCAGCAGCAGCCGGACCGCCTTGCGACCCTTCGGATCGCGGACACGCGCGACGTCGACCACGGCGTGGCCCGTGCGGTCGGCCCAGCGCGCGAACGCGGCCGGGGCGCCCTGCGTGTCGGTGAGCACCTCGAGGACCTCACCGGGCCGGATGCGCGTGATCTCACGCATCGCGAGCACGACGCCCGCCTCGTAGGTCTTGCCGCGCGCGTCGACCGTCTCCACGGGGGCCGCGGCGGTCGCCGCCGGCCCGCGGTCGGGCCGGGCGCGCACCCGTCCCTCCACCGAGGTGACGTGCCCCGGGCACCCGGCGGCGACGAGGGCACCCCGGAGCAGGCCCCGGGCCACCGCGTCACCGACGGCGCCGTCCGCCTCGCCGACGAGACGGAGCCCGACCTCGAGACCGGCCACGTGGACGGTCCCGTCCTCGTGCTCGGTGGGTTCGAGCCGCGCCTCGGGGAACGCGCGCCGCAGCGCCTCCACGGCGACGACCGCCGCCGCGTCGAACTCACGGCTGGCGGCCCGGCCCGCCTCGGCGGCGACGAGCCGTCGACCGTGCTCCTCCGCCACCCGCTCCAGCCGCTGCGCACCATCGGGCAGGGTCCCGATGAGGTGGACGAGGATCCCGACGCCGAGCTCGCTCCCCGACGGGACCGTCGGTCCCACGTCGTCCTCGACCTGCTCCCGCGCCACGTAGACCTTCGCCGGTCGGCCGCCGGCCGGCTGCTTGCGACGACCCGTCACGACGAGACCCGCCTCGGCGAGCGTGTCGAGGTGGTTGCGCGCGACGTTCGGGTGGAGGCCGAACATCTCCGCGGCCTCCCGGGCGGACACCTGGCGTCTCTCCGCGCGGAGTCGCCGGTACATCCCGGCCCGGGTGGGCACGCCGAGCGCGTGGTCGACCGAGACGCGCTCGGCGTCCTCGTCGCGCTCGACGGTCGACGCGACCACTGGCACCTCCACAGGTCTGGGGCGGCCGGTCCGGATCGGCCAGGATCGGGACGGGAGCGGGACGGGGCGATCGGCTCGAGCCGGTGCCGCCCGGGGCGGCACGTCCACCATGGTCCGCGCTCCACCCCCGGGGCCCCGACCCTGACAGTGGGAACAGTGCGAACCTTACCGCGGATCCCGGGCGAGCTCCCGCCGCGGGGGGAACGACCCGGTCGCGAACGCGATCTCCAGCGCACGTCCGACACGGCGGGCGAAGCGTCGGGACAGCCCGTCCTCGGCGTGCCCGAACCCGGGCGGCTCGACCCACACCACCGCCTCGCCCCGACTCGCCCGCGCCAGGGCGTGTGCGTCCTCCAGCGGGAAGAAGTGGTCGTCGGCCCCGTGCACGACCAGCAGCGGTGCGGCCACCCGCGCGGCGAGCCGCTCCGGGTGGTCCATGCCCGCCCACCGTTCGGGGCCGACCAGGCGGACCCCCGACACGAGCTCGAGCGCCCGCCGTTTCCACGGTGTCCGCCAGACCCCGTCGAGGAAGGCGAGCGGCTCCGTCTCGACCCGGCCGAGGCGCGCCGGGGAGGAGACCACCACCGCCGCAGCGATGCCGAGGTCCCGGGTCGCGAGCGCGTGCATGACCGCGGTGCCGCCCATCGACACGCCGATCGCCGCGAGCGGCCCGTGTCCACGACGGCGGAGCCCGTCCACCGCGGCGGCGACGTCCAGCGCCTCCCGGTCACCGAGGGTGCACGCCCCTCCCGAGCTCCCGTGCCCACGCAGATCGAGGCTGAGGACGGTGAAGCGCACCGCCAGTCCGTCGGCGAGGCGCGCGTACGCCGGCTTGCGCCGGTGCGCCGCGAAGCCGTGCGCGAGCACCACACCCGCACCTGTCGCGGACGGCCCCGGCAGCAGCGAGGCGGCGAGCGGGACCCCGTCCGCCGCGGTCAGGGCGATCGTCTCGGCCGTCGTCCGGTGCCCGCCGAGCACACCCCGGACCTCGAGCAACCGGCGGAGCGGGCCGCGGCGCGGCTGCTGTCGGCGGGGTGTCGGCTCGTCGGTGGGCACGACGCAGTAGCCTGCCACGCGAGCCGGGGTGCGGGACGAGGCTCGACCCCCGCGCCGTCCACCGACCGAGCAGGTGCGGGACGGACGGCCGCGACGACGGAGGTTGACGGTGCACCTGCTCGTGCTCACCGATCGCCCGGGGGGTGGCAAGTCCCTGCTCACCGCGCTCGAGTACCTCGACCACACCGTCGCCGACGCCCCCCTGGACCCCGCGTCGGTCCACGGGCTCGGGGACGCCGATCTGGTGGTGGTGGACGCGACCAGCGACCTGCGTGAGGCGGCCGCCTGCTGCCGTGCCGCCGCGCTGACGGCGGTCGACCGGGCCGTGCTGGTGGTGATCTCCGAGGGTGGCCTGGCCGCACTGAAGTCGTCGTGGGGGTTCGACGACTGGCTGCTGCCCCGGGCCTCCCCGGCCGAGGTCGAGACGCGCCTGCGGCTCGCCAGGGTGCGGGTGGAGCGGGACGGCACGGGGCGCACGTCGCGCGTCGGGGACCTGGTCGTGGACGAGGACAGCTACCAGGTCCGTCTGCGGGGTGAGCCGCTCGACCTCACCTACAAGGAGTTCGAGCTGCTGAAGACGCTGGCCGGGAGCGCCGGTCGGGTCTTCACCCGCGAGATGCTCCTCCAGGAAGTGTGGGGATACGACTACTTCGGAGGCACCCGCACCATCGACGTCCACATCCGCCGGCTCCGCGCCAAGCTCGGCCCGGAGCACGAGTCGATGATCGGCACCGTGCGCGGGGTCGGCTACAAGGTCGTCCCCGAGGACGAGCGTCAGGGCGCCCCCCGGCGCACCGGTGACGAGGATGCCGGCGACGGCAGCGAGACGGGGAGCGACGCCGACGAGGATGATGGCGGCGGGGACGCCGCGGCCGACGGGTCGTAGCCGCTGACGGACGGGGAGCGCTGGTCGCTGCTCAAGGCGCCTCGACCTCGAGCGTCATGCGCATCCCCTGGCCCGGCGCCCGAGGATCGAGCAGACCGGTCCGTAGGTCCCCGGTCGCGACGGTGAGACCGCCCGACGCGGCTGTCCTCAGCCGGGGGACCGCGTGAACGCCCGGTCGCGCCAGCGCTCGACGAACCCCTCGGAGCGGTACAGGGAGACCGCCGACCGGTTGTCGCGGTCGACCCACAGGATCGCCTCGGTGCAGCCGACCGACGTGAGGTGCCGCAGTCCCTCGCGCAGGAGGGCGCGTCCGAGCCCGAGCCCCTGTGCCTCGGTCGCGATGGCGAGGTTGTGGACCTCGCCGGTCCCGTCGCCCCGGCGCTTGGTCCAGTGGATCCCGACGATGTCCCCGTGCCACCCCTCGGCGACGAGCAGGTCCTCGGACCGGAACCAGGGACGGTCCCGCCGCTCGCGCAGAGCCGCCACGTCCCAGTCGGCGTCGGGGGTGCCGGCGTAGGCGTCGCGCAGCACCGAGACGATGCCCTCGTCGTCCTCGGCGCCCCGGTAGGTGCGGACCTCGACGCCGCCGGGCGGGTCGGGGAGCCCGACCGGGTCGTACAGCTCGCGCCCGAGGACCAGCAGCTCGCGATCCGGGGTCAGCCCGACGGCTCGCGCGGCCTCGGCGTGCTCGTCCGAGGCGGCACGGAGCCAGACGCGGACGCCCTCTGCACCGTGGCGTCGGACGATCTCGCCGACACCGTCGACGAGCGCGGCCAGCGATCCGTCCGAGTCCGGGACCAGGTCGACCTCTGCACCGCTGGTCGGCAGCGTGATCCCCGCGTAGCCGGCCGGCTCGCCGTCGTGGCGGGCGAGGATCGGGTGCCAGTGCGGCGGCGCGATCCGCTCCCCGTCGGCGAGCCGCTGCAGCCGGAGCCGCTCCGCCTCGTCGACCAGCGGCGCGCCGACCTCGGCCTCACAGCGATCGAGCAGCGCCAGGGCCTCGTCGACCCCCGCATCGCCGCCGAGCACACGCACGACGAACGGGTCGCGGCGCACGATCTCCTCGCCGGCACGGACGGTTCGCACGGGTCACCTCCGCCTCGGAGCGTAGTGAGCGGGGACCGCCCCGTCGGCGCCCGTGGGGGCACGAGCGGGCACCCCCCCGGGGGTGGCACCCGACGAACGGCGTCGGTAGCATCCGGGTCCCGCGGTGGTGCCGTGGGCTCGGGCCGCTAGCTCAACTGGCAGAGCATCGGACTTTTAATCCGCTGGTTGCAGGTTCGAGTCCTGCGCGGCCCACGCCGCGGGGTCGAACGTGTGAGAACAGCACGGAGCTGTGGAGCAGCCAGGAGTGCTCGTCACCCTGTCAAGGTGAAGGTCGCGGGTTCAAATCCCGTCAGCTCCGCTCGGAACCGCTGTTTTCAGCGGTTCCACGGATCGAGGTCGGGTAGCTCAGTCGGTAGAGCACGCGCCTGAAAAGCGCGGTGTCGGCAGTTCGATTCTGCCCCCGACCACCACCCGAGAGCTCACCTCGTCGTGACCCCTCGGACACGGGTCGGACAGGGGGGATCAGCGCATCGATGGAGTGGCTCCGTGCCACTCACGGCACTCACACACGCCACCGACGCGGCGACCCATCCGG